>DATGOR010000282.1:0-2060 GCA_035305805.1 Vicingaceae bacterium
TAGGGTTGACTTTTGTAGTATTTAGTACCAAAGCCGATTTTTCTTTTTTACGCAGCATTTTAGCCATCGGATTTTTTGTAGCCATTGGAGCAATTGTTGCCGGTATGTTGTTTAATTTTGATTTAGGCTTATGGTTTTCTGTAGGAATGATCGTTTTAGCATCAGGTTCTATTTTATACAACACCCATCAAATTAAAAACAATTTTGGAACCAACCAATACATTGCAGCGGCTTTATCGTTGTTTGCATCGTTAATGTTACTTTTTTGGTATGTATTGCGTTTATTGATGAGTAGAAACTAAGAAAATATCTAACATTTATAAATTAAAAAGTCCCACACGAAGCGGGACTTTTTTACAATAAAACTAACCAATTAAATTTTCTTTTTCATAACGGTAGTGATAAAATCAAATACCGTGCCATAAAAAATATTTATTTAATTTCGGTTAAAAATTTTTCTTTTGGATGACGTACTTTTTTCATTCCTTGTAACCAATCTCCTTCTGCTGCACGGTAGCCCAACGCTAAAATGGCTTGAGATTTCAATCCTTTTTCATTCAACCCTAAAAGCTCGTCTAACTGTTCGTTTACAAAACCTTCCATTGGTGTAGCATCTACTTTTACCATAGCTGCAGCAGCAATAGCAGTACCAAAAGCAATGTACGATTGTTTAGCGGTATGTGCTGCTTGTTGTTGTTCTGGCAATGCAAATAATTGTGCTTTTAACCCTGTTTTGTAATCATCGGTGGTGTTTAATGGCAATCCACGTTCTGTATTCATATGGTTAAACATACTGTCAATGCGTTCATCTGTATATCTATTCCACGAGGCAAATACCAACAGATGCGATCCGTCAACAATTTGTGTTTGACCGTAAGCAATTGGCTGAATTTTCTTTCTTAAATCTTCATTGCTAATGGCGATAATCTCAAAAGGTTGTAAGCCCGATGAAGTAGGTGCCAAGTAAGCGGCTTCTATAATTTGATTCACTTTTTCTTCGGCTACTTTTTCACCATTCATTTTTTTAGTAGCGTATCTCCAGTTTAAAGCGTTTATTAATTCCATAATTATCATTCGATTTTTAGCAAAGTTACCAACTTATAAACGAACGAAAATTAATTTAGATTAATAAAGAATTATCTTAAAATAAAAACCAGAAAAATCGCCGGAATAAAATAAATAACAATAGTGCGGGCACCGTCGTAATCTTTTGCAATACGTTGACCAAAAAGTAAAAACAACAAAGTAATACACGATACTACACCGGCATACAAAGCCATATCTTTAGAGTCGCAAAAAAGCAATCTGTAAATTCCGGTTAAAGAAAAAATGCCTGCAATGATCTCTAAAATCAAAATAAGCCCTAACGAAAACGGAACTTTATCTCCTAAAAAAGTATTTGCAAAATGCGATTTTAACCAACCAACATTTCCTTTCCAATCTATAACCTTATCGTACCCCGATTGTAAAAAAGTAATTGCCAAGAACAATAAAATAAGTATTTCTGTAATATAATTCATCTGTTTTGTTTTTTGTAAAGGTAAATATATTTCGGGGTTTTACGAAAGAAGGTGTTTGTTGTTGAAAATGTTTATAAAAAACACGGTAATTACCTATCGCGTTTTAAATCTTTTTGTTTTTTATGTGCTTTGTGATGTTGCTTTTTTTGCTGACCGGGTGCGTATCGCTTTGCCGATCTGTCGCCACGTAATTTTTTTTCATGTCCTGGTGGAAGTTTTCTACGTTCGCTGTGATGCGGTGGTCTTACAACACAACTGATAAAAGTTGTAGAAAACGCCAGCAACAGTAAGAATATAGTTGCGTAGCGAGCAGTTCTACTAAATAATAACTTTTTCATCTAACTAAAATTTAACTATCGTGTTTGGTGTAATACAATAATCAAGCCGAACATCTTCTGTAAATACATCTTCAATGAGTTCTTCTGCATCAAAAAACGATAATCCTATTTTTACAACATCGGGTTTACATTTCGACAGAAACATATCATAGAAACCCTTGCCGTACCCTACGCGATTTCCAAAAACATCATAAGCCAACAG
>DATGOR010000283.1:0-7863 GCA_035305805.1 Vicingaceae bacterium
TCTAAGATTCAAACAGCAATGATTATTGCAGCCGCTCTTGTAGAGGGTGTTGCACTTTTCGGTGTTGTTGTTGGTCTTATGGGGCTTTAAAAACAGTCAAAAGCAACTTGTAACGATTGGTTACAAGTTGCTTTTTAAACAAAACAAAAATTTAAAAAAAGAAACAATATAAAATTATAAAAAATGGATAATCCTTTAGTAACCCCCGATTTAGGTCTTATAGTATGGACAACTGTGGTTTTCTGTATTTTGCTTTTTTTGTTGGCAAAATTTGCTTGGAAACCAATTTTAAATGCGGTTAACCAAAGAGAAAAATCAATTGAAGAGGCACTGAACAAAGCAGAAGAAGCCAAAAAAGAAATGGCTGAGCTTAAATCTGCTAATGAAGATTTATTAAAAGAAGCTAGAGCTGAACGCGATGAAATGCTAAAAGAAGCACGTACGCTTAAAGATAAAATTATTGCAGAAGCTAAAGCAAAAGCAAATGAAGACGCAGAAAGAATTATTGCTTCTGCCAAAGAAAGTATTCAGCATGAAAAAATGGCTGCGGTTACCGAGTTGAAAAATCAGGTGGCTAGCTTGTCCATTGAAATTGCTGAGAAAATCTTAAAACAAGAACTTTCTAACGAAACTAAGCAAGCTTCAATGCTAGATAATGTTGTTGAAAATATCCAATTAAATTAATTAGCGTAATGTTAGATTCAAAAGTAGCATCCAGGTACGCCAAATCCTTAATTGATTTAGGATTAGAGAAAAATGCTTTAGAAGATTTGATGAAAGATATGTCTTTGGTGAAAGATGTATGTTCCGAGAATAAAGAATTGATCTTGTTGCTTAAAAGCCCAATTATTAGAAGCGATAAAAAAGCAACCATTTTAAAAGAAGTTTTCTACAATAATTTCACTTCTGAGATAACTAAAGCCTTTACTCAAATTATTCTGAGAAAAAAACGAGAGTCTATTTTGTATGCTATTGCAGATGCTTTTGTGAACTTGTATAAAAAACACCATAATATAAAAGTAGCTACAGTAACTTCTGCAGTGCCTTTAACAGCCGAACAAAAACAAAAAATTGTAGAGCAAATAAAACGTACTGAAAACGCTACCATTGAGCTTAACGAAATAGTAAATCAAGACATTATTGGAGGTTTAATTTTAAGAGTTGAAGACAAACAATTTGACGAAAGCATTAGAAGAAAACTCTTAAAGCTAGAAATGGAGTTTGATGATAACCCTTACATTAAAGAATATTAAAACTATACATAACGATAAAAATATATAAAAATGGCCGAAGTAAAACCAGCTGAAGTATCAGCAATTTTAAGACAACAATTAGCCGGATTTCAAACAGAAACTCAACTAGAAGAAGTAGGTACTGTACTTCAAGTGGGTGATGGTATTGTTAGAATTTACGGATTATCAAGTGTACAAGCAGGTGAGTTGATTGAATTTGACAACGGACTATCTGCAATTGTATTAAACTTAGAGGAAGATAACGTTGGAGCTGTATTATTAGGTTCTTCTGAAGGTATTAAAGAAGGTGATACAGTAAAACGTACCAATAAAATTGCTTCTATTAAAGTAGGAGAAGGAATGTTGGGAAGAGTAGTAGATACTTTGGGTACGCCTATTGATGGTAAAGGTCCGATTGAAGGTGAATTATTTGAAATGCCAATAGAAAGAAAAGCTCCCGGAGTAATTTACAGAGAGCCGGTAGCTGAGCCAATGCAAACCGGTATTAAAGCTATCGATGCCATGATTCCGATTGGAAGAGGTCAAAGAGAGTTAATTATTGGCGACCGTCAAACAGGAAAAACTTCTGTAGCAATTGACGCTATTATTAACCAAAAAGAATTTTTTGACAGAGGCGAACCTGTATTCTGTATTTATGTAGCTGTTGGTCAAAAAGGATCTACAGTAGCTAATATTGTACAAACATTAGAAAACGCTGGAGCAATGCAATATACTGTAATTGTTGCTTCAAATGCATCTGATCCAACTCCAATGCAATTCTATGCTCCATTTGCAGGAGCTGCTATCGGAGAGTTTTTTAGAGATACAGGAAGACCAGCTCTTATCGTTTATGATGATTTATCTAAACAAGCTGTTGCTTACCGTGAGGTTTCTTTATTATTAAGAAGACCACCGGGACGTGAGGCTTATCCTGGTGATGTATTCTATCTTCACTCAAGATTGTTAGAAAGAGCTGCTAAAATTATTAATGTGGATAGTATTGCACAAGAAATGAATGACTTGCCCGAATCTATTAAAAGCAAAGTAAAAGGAGGAGGTTCATTAACAGCATTACCAATTATTGAAACTCAAGCAGGAGACGTTTCTGCATATATCCCAACCAACGTAATTTCTATTACTGACGGACAGATTTTCTTGGAATCTGATTTGTTTAACCAAGGTGTTCGTCCTGCAATTAACGTAGGTATTTCTGTATCACGTGTTGGTGGTAATGCCCAAATTAAATCCATGAAAAAAGTGGCAGGTACTTTGAAACTAGATCAAGCTCAATACAGAGAGTTAGAAGCATTTGCTAAGTTTGGTTCTGACCTAGATGCTGCAACAATGTCTGTACTTAATAAAGGAAAGAGAAATGTTGAAATCTTAAAACAAGCCGAACATACTCCGTTTACCGTAGAAAACCAAATTGCCATTATTTATGTTGGTACCAAAGGACTAATCAATGATGTGCCGGTTGAAAAAGTAAAAGAATTTGAGGCTGAATTCATTAGTTTCTTAAACAATAAACACAGAGATACATTAGACCAATTAAAAGCAGGTAAGTTTGATGATAATATTACCGGAGTTTTAGATAAAGCTTGTGCTGAATTAACTGCTAAATATAAGTAGTTAATAGTTTAACTTTTAATTTTAAGGTGAGGCTAACCTCGAACTTTAAACATCAAACATCAAACAAATAAAGAATGGCAAACTTAAAAGAAATAAGAAATAGGATTGTATCGGTAAATTCTACCAAACAGATTACTTCTGCCATGAAAATGGTTTCTGCTGCAAAATTAAGAAAGGCACAAGATGCTATTATTCAAATGCGTCCGTATGCCAACAAAATGCAGGAAATCATTTCAAATATTAGTGCCGGATTAGATAGTTCGGAAGGTGTTTTTTCGCAACAAAGAGCCGAAAATAAAGTGCTTTTAGTAGGAATTACCTCTAATCGTGGTCTTTGTGGTGGATTTAACAATAATGTTATCAAATCGGTGAACAAATTGGCTAATGAAACCTATAAAAACAGCCATGTTACGGTATTGCCTGTTGGTAAAAAAATTAAAGACGCACTGAAAAAAACCGAACTTCAAGTTAGTCCAATTTTAAGACCTGATACAGAAAAAATTTGGGACGATTTAACTTTTGAAAACACTTCCGCTATTGCCAATGAAATTATGCAATTATTTGTAGATCAAAAAGTGGACAAAGTGGTGTTGGTGTATAATCAGTTTAAAAATGCTGCTGTTCAGCTATTGCAAACAGAACAATTTTTACCGGTGTTGCCACCTCAGGCAGAGGAAACAACTGCATCAAGTGTAGATTATATTTACGAGCCTAAGAAAAAAACCATTTTGGAAGAGATGATTCCAAAGTCGTTAAAAACACAATTGTTTAAAGCATTGTTGGATTCTATGGCTTCAGAACATGGGGCAAGAATGACAGCCATGCACAAAGCAACCGATAATGCAACAACGTTGATAAACGACCTGAAATTAGTTTACAACAAAGCTCGTCAGGCTGCCATTACCAACGAGATTTTAGAGATTGTTGCGGGAGCTGAATCTTTAAAATAAATCAGAAAAATTACAGCAAAAAGCCTATTACTCTCTAATTAAAGTAATAGGCTTTTTAGTTTGAAAAAACGTTTAAATAGGCACTTTTAACACTTGGAATTATTAGATATATTGTTACATTTGCACCTTTATTTTTTGAGCTGTAATATGCCCAAACAGTATCTTAACCAATAACGTTGACCTAATTATTAAAATAAAAATATACCAACATGAAACTATCAAAATTCAAATTTAATTTACCACCGGAATTATTAGCTGACAAACCTGCTCCAGAAAGAGACGAGTCTAGGTTGTTGGTGTTACATAAAGATACCGGAGAAATTGAACACAGAATGTTTAAAGACATTATTGAATATTTTGATGATGGAGATTTAATGATCATGAATGACACTAAAGTTTTCCCCGCCCGAATGTATGGAAACAAGGAGAAAACAGGTGCTAAAATTGAGGTTTTCTTGTTAAGAGAATTGAACAGAGAAAACTATTTGTGGGATGTATTGGTAGATCCGGCAAGAAAAATAAGAATTGGAAATAAATTGTATTTTGGTGATGATGATTTAGTGGCAGAGGTAATTGATAACACTACCTCCAGAGGAAGAACCTTACGTTTTTTATACGATGGACCTTACGAAGAATTTAAAGCCATTATCAATCGTTTAGGAGAAACCCCTATCCCAAAATACATCAACAGACCAGTTGAGCCGGAAGATGCCGAAAGGTACCAAACGGTTTACGCCAAAAATGAAGGAGCGGTGGCTGCTCCAACAGCAGGATTACACTTTAGTAAACACTTATTAAAACGCTTAGAAATCAAAGGAATTGATTTTGCTTATGTTACACTTCATGTTGGCTTAGGTTCTTTTAGAAATGTAGAAGTTGAAGACCTAACGAAGCATAAAATGGATTCGGAAGAAGTTCATATTAATGAAGAGTGTGTACAAAAAGTAAATGACGCTAAAAAATCAAAAAGAAAAATATGTGCAGTAGGAACTACCTCTATGAGAGCTATAGAAACCTCCGTATCTACTGATGGAATGCTTAAACCTTTTGACGGATGGACCAACAAATTTATTTTCCCTCCTTACGATTTTAGTGTTGCCAATTGCATGATTACTAACTTTCATATGCCGGAATCTACCTTGTTAATGATGACTACCGCTTTTGGTGGCTACGACAACGTGATGAAAGCATACAAGGAAGCGATTAAAGAAAAGTATCGTTTCTTCACTTATGGTGATGCGATGTTAATTATATAAAAAATTCAAAAAAACAATTATTATGAAACTAGAAGACCTTAAACTTTACCAAGAATGCCTTGACCTTGAATCTAATATATGGAAAATTGTAGAAAAATGGGAAGGATTTAACAAAGAAACTGTTGGAAAATCTTTTGTAACAGCTGCAGATGCTATTTCTTCTAATATTGCATCAGGATACGGAAGATACAACTTTAAAGATAAAAAACACTATTGCTATATATCAAGAGGTTGCTTACTAGAAACTAAAGGTTGGGCTATTAAAGCCAACGAAAGAGGCTTGTTGGACGATGCAGCAAAAGACGAATTGATTGAAAACATTGAAAAAATTCACAGAATGTTGAATGCTTATATTCGTTCTATTGGTAGAAAGAAAGAAGATAATAATTACCACGAAAACTCATCTAACAACTATGATGAAGATGAGGTGGATGGAAATTCATTTACTGCAAGTGCAGACGAATTTTTCAATGAAGAAGAATTGACGAATGCGTAAATATGTCATAATAGTTGCCGGAGGTAAAGGAGAACGAATGGGGAAAAACATTCCCAAACAATTTCTTGAACTTAATGAGCAACCTATTTTGATGCACACGATTAGAAAATTTCATTCCACTTACCCGGAAGCTCAAATTATACTAGCTCTTCCCGAAAATCAATTCGACTTTTGGGAGGAGCTTTGTTATAAAAAGGAATTTACCAACATTCCGCACCAAATTGTAGCAGGTGGGCAAACACGCTTTCATTCCGTACAAAATGCTTTGGCACTAGTTAATGAAGAGGGCATTGTGGCTATACACGATGGCGTTCGCCCATTAGTTAGCAAAACTACCATTGTAAACTGTTTTAATGCTGCAGAACAACACGGAAATGCTATTCCGGTAATAGATGTAGTAGATTCGTTAAGATATGTGAATAAAACTGAAAATAAAGCAGTAAAACGTTCTTGCTATAAAATAGTACAAACCCCACAATGCTTTCAAACAGCACTTATAAAAGAAGCCTATCAACAAGCATTTAAAGAAGTCTTTACAGATGATGCAAGTGTGGTAGAGGCATTAGGAACGGTTATTCATTTAGTAGAAGGCAACAGAGAAAACCTTAAAATTACCTCCCCGGAAGATTTAAAGATAGCAAGTTTGTTTTTTTAGTGAACTAGCCCCACCAATTGCTTGTGCCAACTATTTTTTAAAGGCAATTCCCATTGATTTTCAAATTCTTTTTTAGTGGTTACTGTATTGTTAAAAACAATGGTATCGTCATTTATTTTATGGTCATTATAAAGTGTTTCAAAATCGCTTAGCTTTACTAAAACAGCTTTTTCATCTTCCTTATACGATTGATTCATTCTGTCTAACAAACTCAATTCTAATTCTTGCTCTAATTCCTTCATTAATTGAACAGAAGCATCTTGTGCTCTACCACAAAGTCTATCACCTTGTTCATCGGCAAATAAAACAATAAAAGCATCAAATAATATCGTAAAAGTAGCTTTTACCATATTTCCGTGAGATTCCCAACCATCAATAAAATCATCCAACCTTATTTGAATGTGTTGTTTTTCATCTTCATTAAAATGGCGGTTGCTTTGGTAAACCCATACCTTAGCATTATCGGGATATTGAATATAGTCGTTGTTCATAATGATTACAAATTTGAGATTAGAAATTTGAGATTATTTCGTCAACACAAAATTAAGCTAAAACTTACTATTTAGCCACTAATGCACGAATAAAAACAGCATGTTCAGTCAAACTCCTGATTTTTCAGATTTTCAAATAAATACTGCCTTTAAGCCGCTAAGTTACCAAGTTTCACAAAGAATTTCTTTGTGTCTTTGAGCCTTAGTGGCAAAAATAAACTTGACAGAGCAGCCCTGCAAACAAAAAGCTTTTTTTTAGCATCACAAAAAACATTCGTGCATTCGTGGCAATTAAATCTATAAATCTTTTGCTTGAGCAATTAATTCTGCTAAGTCAAACACTTGTACTTCGGTACTTTTTTCTTTGAGTTTTACACCATCCGTCATCATTGTCATACAAAACGGACAGCCTGTGGCAATAATGTTGGGTTGAATTTCTAATGCCTCCTCTGTACGTTCTATATTAATTTCTTTGTTGCCTTTTTCTGCTTCTTTAAACATTTGGGCTCCACCGGCTCCACAGCATAATCCGTTGGATTTACACCTTTTCATTTCCACCAATTCAGCATCTAGTTTTTCAATTAAACTACGTGGTGCTTCATAAACATCGTTGGCTCTCCCCAAATAACAGGGGTCGTGAAACGTGATTTTTTTACCTTTAAAAACACCTCCCTCAACACTTAGTTTCCCTTGATTGATGAGTTCTTGCAAAAATTGCGAATGGTGCTTCACTTCATAATTTCCACCTAATTCAGGATATTCATTTTTCAGCGTATTAAAACAATGCGGACAAGTAGTAACAATGCTTTTTACTTCATAAGCATTTAATACTTGAATGTTGCCCATTGCTTGCATCTGGAATAAAAATTCATTTCCGGCACGCTTGGCAGGGTCGCCTGTGCAGCTTTCTTCAGTGCCTAAAACAGCAAAATTAATTCCTACGTTGTTTAATATTTTTACAAATGCACGTGTTATTTTTTTAGCTCTATCGTCAAAACTTCCTGCACATCCCACCCAGAACAATACATCCGGTTGTTGCCCCGAAGCCATCATTTCCGCCATGGTTGGCACTTTTAATTCGCTCATAAACTATAAGTTTGAGGTTTGAGGTTTGAGGTTCAATGTTGAGTAACTTAAAACATCGAACTTGAAAC
>DATGOR010000284.1:0-6478 GCA_035305805.1 Vicingaceae bacterium
TGGCAGCAAGGCTAATCCTGCCGGAGGCTTTCCCATTCAGTTTTTAGTGCAAAACACCAAGGACCTTTTCATAAAAGCTGGAATGTTTGGAAAAGTAGAACTTGCTTCTTCAAATGAAGAAGAGGGCATTTATATTCCAGCTGCTATTCTTCAAGGTGGAGAAGACAATCCATCGGTTTACCTCATTAAAAATAATCAAGCTGTTCTAACTCCAATTGTCATTAAAAAAAGAGTTCAAAACCAAGTGCTTATTGAAAAAGGGTTAAACATTGGCGATGAGGTAGTAAGCAAAGGTTTTATCAATTTATTTGATGGAGCGAATGTATTAATTAAGAATTAGAGATTAGAGATTCTCTGTGTCTCTGTGGTAAAAAAAACTGTGGTTTAAAATTAAAGAAAAATGAACATTACATCCATATCCATTAACCGACCTTCGCTAATAATAGTGTTGTTTAGTTTATTTATCCTTTTGGGATATATCGGTTTTACCAATTTAAGTTATGAGTTAATGCCCGACTTCAACCAACCTGTTGTGGTAATAAAAACGGCTTATCCCGGAGCTGAACCTGAAGAAGTAGAAACATCGGTAAGTAGAAAAATTGAAGATGCTTTAGCGAATCTCGAAGGAGTTGATTTTCTAATTACTAAATCATTACCAAATGCTTCTATTGTTATAGCCAACCTAAAGTATGGGACAGACTTGGATAAAACCATGCAAGATGCACAACGCTACATCGACAACATTAAAAAAGACTTGCCCGAAGAAATTTTAAGTCCTGAAATGAGCAAGGTTTCTCCTAACGATTTACCCATTATGTCGATTAGTGCAACAAGTGATTTAGATGCGGCTGTTTTTTACCAAAAAATGAAAGATGAATTTTTGCCTCAAGTTCAACAATTAAAAGGAGTGGCAGAAATTACTTTGTTGGGTGTCGAAGAACGAGAAATTCAGGTAAACATTGATCCCAACAGATTGAAACTTTATAAAATTTCTATGCTGCAGGTGGTAGAAGCCATTAATCGCTCGGGGTTTGATTTACCTGCCGGAAAAGTACAAACCAATAAAGAGAGCAATTCGGTACGTTTAACCGGAAAATTTAACACTATTAAAGATATTGAATATGTACAAATTGCTATGCCTTTACCAGGTAGTCCGGTTTATGTAAAAGATGTTGCCAAAGTAAATGATGCAACTTCAGAAACTACCTCTATTAGTCGTTACAACGGGAAAGATGGCATTGGTTTATTACTAAAAAAACAAGGTGATGCCAATTCGGTAGATGTATCAAAATTGGTAAAAGAGCAACTCCAAAAAATAGAATCGTTAAATGCGAATGCGAATGTACAATTTATTATTGCTGACGATAGCACCAACAACACCATTGCAGCTGTAAATTCGGTAGTTTTCGATTTAATTTTAGCGGTAATATTGGTTTCATTGGTCATGTTGCTCTTTTTGAGAAGTTTTAGAAACTCCATTATCGTTTTAGTTGCCATTCCTACTTCCTTAGTAACTGCCTTTGCCGTAATGTGGATATTGGGTTATACACTAAACTTAATGACACTTTTAGCCATGTCGTTGATTATCGGTATTTTGGTGGATGACGCTACAGTTGTGCTTGAAAACATTCAACGCCACTTGGATATGGGCAAAGAGAAAAAAGAAGCAGCTATGGACGGACGTATGGAAATTGGCTTTTCTGCCCTATCCATTACCTTGGTAGATGTAGTGGTTTTCTTGCCAATATTGTTTTTACAAGTATTTGTTGCCGATATGCTTAAACAGTTTTCGGTGGTGGTTATTACTTCTACTTTAACTAGTTTGTTGGTAGGTTTTACGCTTACTCCTTGGATGGCTTCTCGTATGGGAAAGAAAGAAGATTTGCAGCCCACAAATTTCTTCAACAAATTTTTATTGTGGTTTGAACATCAGTTGGATAAATTTACCAATTGGTACGGAAAACAGTTGGAATGGGTGTTGAACCATAAATTAATTTTTGGTGGCATTATCGTTTTACTTTTTGCTCTTACAGGCATCATGATGAAACAAGGTATTATCGGTAAAGAGTTAATTGCTACAGGCGATCAAGGTAAATTTATGATGTCCTTAGAGTTTGACAAAAACACCGCTATTCATTATAACGATAGTGTTTCTAAGCAAATTGAACAATATATTTTACAAAAAGAAGAAGTAGCTACGCTTTTTAGTAATGTAGGCGGACCAAGTACTGGAATAGGAAGCCTGGGAGTAGGGTCTCCTTACAAAACCGAATTTACCATTCAGCTAAAAGATAAGAAAGAGATTAACAACATAGCTACCGAGCAGTTTATGCAAGACCTCCGTAGCGATTTACAAAGTAAATTTCCGGGAATAAAATATGGTATTGCTGGTTTAGGTTTAATACCACGTTCGGCACCAATTGAAATTACACTTAGTGGTAGTAATAATGAGGAAATAATGGCAACTGCAAAACATCTAAAATCCATTATTGAAAAAACTCCCGGAGCAGACAATGTAAAGCTTTCGGTAGAAGAAGGTAGTCCGGAGTACCAAGTTATTCCCGACAAAGATAAAATGCAGCGGTTGGGTTTAAACACCGCTTATGTGGGAATTAATTTACGTACCGCTTTTAGCGGAAACGATGATGCTACTTTAACAGAAGATGGGACGGAATATCCTGTACGTATTCAGTTAGCTGATTTTGATAGAAAAAATTACAATGATGTAAATAAACTTGCTATTACAAATCCAATGGGAATGCCTATTGAAATTGCTCAGTTTGCTGAAGTAAAACAAAGTAATTCACCATCATTATTAGAACGACTAGACCGACAACCGGCAGTAACAATAACAGCTGATGCCTTGGGGCGTCCATCGGGAACTGTTGCCGATGAAGTAGTAGCTTTGATTAACGAAAACCCATTGCCCGAAAACATACAAATGACTTGGGGTAGCGATATTAAACGTCAAAATGATAGCTTTGGAGCTTTAGGCTCAGTTTTAATCATTTCATTTTTGCTTATTTACCTAATTATGGTAGCACTTTACGATAGTTTTGTATATCCTTTTGTGGTGTTGTTTTCCATACCTGTTGCTGCCATTGGAGCATTTTTGGCACTTAATTTATCACTGAGTCATTTAAGTTTATTTGCCTTGTTAGGTTTAATTATGTTGATGGGGTTGGTTACTAAAAACGCTATTTTAATTGTAGATTTTACCAATCAGCTTAAAGCAGAAGGAAAGCCTTACAAAGAAGCTTTAATTATTGCCGGAAAAGGGCGTTTACGTCCCATTTTAATGACTACCCTTTCTATGGTAATTGGTATGTTGCCCATTGCTTTAGCAACAGGCTCGGCAAGTGAGTGGAAAAACGGTTTGGCATGGGTAATTATTGGTGGACTGCTCTCTTCATTAATTTTAACCGTTTATTTAGTGCCTGTTGTTTATGCAGTGATGGATGGCTTTAAAGCAAAATTTAATATTAAAAATTAAAAAACTAAAAATTATGAAACCATTTATCTTTTCGGCAATAGCCATATTTTTACTGAGTTTTACAATTCGAAATACGAACACCATTAACTTAACGGTAGAAGTACATGAATTAAGAAATAATAAAGGATTGGTACAATTTGCTTTGTATAATAAAAATGGTTCTATTCCTGACGAAAATTTTGAAAAGAATTACCAAATTGGAAAAACAACCATTAAAGGAAACGCTGCACAATTCGTATTTAAAAATCTCCCGAAAGGAACTTATGCCGTAAACATTTTACACGATGAAAATGAAAACGGCAAAATTGACAAAGGATTTATGCTGCCCGAAGAAGGAATTGGATTTTCAAACTACACTAAAATTGGCTTGGGCAATAAACCCAACTTTTCTAAAGCAAGTTTTGAGTTTTCAGCTGATAAGAGAATTGCTGTTAAAGTGATCTATTTTTAAAAGCATGACAGTCATCATAAAAAGAATTGTGAGTGTTTACTAACTTTGGTTGAGTAAAAATCACTTACTATGAAAAAATTCACCTTCCTTTTACTGTTACTTGTTGGTTCATTAATATTCTACTCATTTAATTACCAAAATGGTAGTAACGAATGGAAAGCACCTGAAACTGCCAGCAAAGTTAAAAATCCTGTTGAGGCTGATGCCAAGAACATTGCTTTAGGAAAAAAAATATACAATAAGATGTGTTGGTCGTGCCACGGCAGCAATGGTGCAGGAGATGGTCCGGCAGGTGCTTCATTAAATCCAAAACCGGCAGATTTAAGCACTACTACCTTTCAACAACAAAATGATGGAGCTATCTTTTGGAAAATAAGTACCGGAAGAGGTACAATGGCAAGTTTTGAAAACAGCTTGTCAGAAGAACAACGTTGGGCAGTTATTAACTATTTAAGAACATTAAAAAAATGAGAAAAGGACTAACATTAGCTAGTATTGTTTTTTTTACCGTTGCTGCTTTTACACAAACAGTTACGGAAGAAGAAATTAAAGAAAAGGTTTTTGTAAAAAATACTTTTATCAATACACAATTAATTTCCGCTCAAACTACAGAAATGCTTCCCAAAAAATCGTGGGAATTTAAAATTCAACACCGTTTTGCAAAAACAGGTTTTGATTCTACTTTGGTTCAAGAGTTTTTAGGAATGGATCAAACAGCAAATATTCGTTTGGCTTTGGGTTATAGTTTGGGAGAAAGACTTTATATTGCTGTTGGTAGAACAAAATTTTTAAAAACCTACGATTTTGAGGCGAAATATTTGCTGTTAAAACAACACAAGGAGCAAACCATTCCGGTATCTATTGCTTGGTACGGAAATATGGCTATAAGAACGGAAAAATTTCCTACGGTACCGCAAAACGCTTTTTTTTCTGACTGGAAAACACCTTTTGAATATAAGTCAGCACACAGATATAGTTATAATACTCAAATGATAATATCTTCAAAAATAACCGATGCTCTTTCATTACAATTAACCCCAATTTTTGTTTATCATAATTTGGTAAACCCAGGACAAGTTAACCATACCTTAGCAGCGACACTAAGTGGGAGGTATAAAATAGGATTGAATTCAGCTATTATTTTTGAATACGGGCATGTTATTAATCATAGGAAACACAGGGGAGAAAATTTTGTTAACCCAGGAGCTATAGGTGTAGAATTTGGAACAGCCGGACATTGTTTTCAGCTTTTTGTAAGCTCAACCCAAAGCATTTTAGATCAATATATTTACACCAATTCTTCTATCCCATATAGTGATGCGGAGTTTTTAATTGGTTTCAACATTAAACGAAACTTTTGGAGAAGATAATTATGAAATCAAAATATACATTTTTATTAGTAAGCGTTGCAATAATGTTATTGTTTTCCTGTACTAAGGATAGTGGTCCTTATGTAGTTTATGAAGAAATTGTAAATGAACCTGTTAATAATGGAGGAACAAACGAACCCACTATTCCCAATCCAACAATTTATGCTTACACTATTTCATTCGGCACACATGTTAAACCTATGTTACAACAAAATTGTGTACAAGCATGTCATAGTCCGCAACATCCAAAATTGGATTTGCGACCACAAGTGTCATACAATCAATTATTAACAGATGGCTTTAGTGCACCCTATGTAAATTCAACAAATCCCGAACAAAGTAGTTTGTACCTGCATTTAGCCGGAGTATATACGTTAATGCCTCAGGGTGGTCCTAAATTATCGCAAGGTAAAATTGACACTGTTTATACATGGATAGCTCAAGGAGCTCTAAATAATTAAAGATGAAAAAAATACCTTTAAAACATTTGACATTTTTTTTAGCAGTAGCCTTAATGTTGGCTTGTACTAAAGACAAGGGACCTTTTAATACTGCGGAAGAAGTGCTACTTTCTCCGGAAGATACTGTTTCTTACGCTGTGCACGTACAACCCATATTTGATGTAAGTTGTACCAATTGCCATAATGCTACTCATGCGAAATTAGATTTACAATCTACTGTTTCATACAACCAGTTATTATATACAGGGTTTAATGCACCTTATGTAAATGTTAGCAATCCTCCTCAAAGTAAATTGTATTTACACTTAACAGGTGCCATAGCCATAATGCCTCCCTCAGGGGCTATTCAACAATCAGAACAAGATTTAATATTGATATGGATAGAGCAAGGTGCATTGGATAATTAAGTTGTTTTTACAAAAACTATGATATGTTCGTTTATTTCAATGAAAACTACCCAATTTTTAAAGAAGTCATGGTTAATGAGCCAGCAACAGCTTTGTCGTTAAATAATTTCACGTCTTCATTTTTTTCTTGCAAAGCTAATGTATAAAGCAAAGGTAAATAATGTTCTGGTGTTGGTATAGCTAAATCAAACGCCTTGCCTTGCGATCGAAAATTAATTAATTGTTGGTGATTGCCGCTAAGAATGTGCTGTTTCATTTTGTCGTTGGCTTCCATTGCCCAATCGTAACCAAAAGTT
>DATGOR010000285.1:0-10525 GCA_035305805.1 Vicingaceae bacterium
TTCTTTGATGTCATTATAAAATATTAATCTTTTATTCCCAAATTCAAAAGCAACTCCTAACTCTGCCATATTATCTGAATCAATGATTATTTTTACATCTTTAATTTCATTCTTAGAATCTAAATCAAGTTCTAGTTCTGAAATAGGATATTTAAATTCATCTTTTATTTCCTCTAATTTAATTATTTTTATTTCCTCATTTATTCGTTCGAAAGAAATCTCTCCCTCACTAATTACCAATTTATAGAAATAGTCTAATTGAAAATAAAGAGGAGAATATTTTGAGATTAATTCATTTTCTATATAAAAAGATTGATAAAAAATTTTATATACTTTTTTACCTATAACATTTTTTAATTCACTCATTTTAATTTAGTTTCACTATTTTTTGCGGCTGTTTTAACTACAGTAGTAGCTTCATCAATTAATGTAACAAATTCTTTAGTAACTGCATCTAATCGAACCGTAACCCCCCTCGCAGCTTGACATTTTAATTGTTCTTTTTGTGTAACAAAAGTAGAACAATTTAATGGCATAGCGTTTAACTTCTATATCTTTTACCGCTGTGCCATTAAGATTTTTACGCTTACGCAAAATCTAAAATGACAAGCTGCTTTTTAGTTCTCATTTGGCAAGGTGGTGGGGGGTGAGAATGAAAGCGAGAGCGATTTTCTCACTCTTTTTCTTTCTCGCCCTCAATTTAAGTGGTGCTTGTGCTTGAACCTGCACAGTTCTTCTTCACCAAATCCAACTTTACCATGTGTCATTTTTTGTTTTTCTTTACTATATGTCCTTAGTCCCTTACGCTCATTGCTTGGCTTCAGACTAAGGACAGTTGAGGGGGTATCATATCTATTTTATATTAAATCCAACTTTACCATATCCCATTTTTTTACCAACTATTATATAGAGAATCAATCAATAAAGTATCCTTTATATCAAATATACCTTTCAAGTGATATTTCATATCTTCTTTTGGATCAATTTTTTCAACTTTGAAACTTATTCTATTAAACACTATCGTATCACTTGTAACTTTTCCTCCTATTAATGGGTTTAAAATTAACTCTTCATCATTTAATTTTAATATAAGAAATTCAGGAGTCCATATATCAGATTTTTTATGAAAAGACAAGTAAATTGTATCATTTTCATTACTTATTCCTTTATGAAGAATATATTTATATGTAACAGGAACACTGTCATTTAAAATTCTTAAATATGTTTTATTAAATTTAAATATCTTTGAAGAATTAGTTGTAAAATGATTATAATTACTCCAAGTACCTATAATTTCTTTTTCGCTTGAACTGCAAGAAAGTAATAATAATATTAGACAAAACAATAGTGTTCTCATACTTAAAAATCTTCTGAATTGTTGATTATCTTATCAGTCTTTCCTCCAGTCGCTCGGCTGTGCCGAGTGATTATTATTAATGTTGTTTTTAACAATTTTACTATTCATCAACTTTAAAATTACATTCAGAATTTCCCAACAGTTTTAAAGGTTATCAAAAAAGGATATTCGGTATTTGTTTTTCTTTTTTTCGACATTATACAACCAAAGGTAGTAAAAATATTACTCACTCGGCACAGCCGAGCGAGTGGACTACTATATTTCTAATCTGTCGGTTTTTCAACAAAACTAATTATCTACATTGTAATGCAAGCCTACATTGGTAGTTTGTTCTGATGCGGCTTTGGTAACTAAATAAGCGATGCTTCTTAAATTTCGGAGTTCGCAAATAGGTACACTCAGTTTGGAGTTTTCATAAAATTGCTCTGATTCTTCGTAAATCAACTGAAGTCGGTTAAGGGCTCTTTTTAACCGCTCATTAGAACGAACAATGCCAACATAATTACTTAATATGGTTTGCAATTCATTTTTGGTTTGTTCAACCAAAATTCCTTCATTATGCAGCTTAGTTCCCTCATCGTTCCATTCAGGGATATTATCTTGAAAGTCAATAGTATTTACTTTTTCAATGCTGTCTAAAAATGCATTGTGAGAATATACCAACGCTTCAATTAGCGAATTAGAAGCCAGTCGATTTGCTCCGTGCAGCCCGGTAGAAGAGCATTCTCCGGAGGCATATAAATTAGCTATGGAAGTTTGTGCTTGTTGGTTTACTTCAATGCCACCACACAAATAATGAGCAGCAGGAACAACAGGAATAAAATCTTTGGTGATATCAATGCCTGTTTCTTTACATTTATTATAAATAGTAGGGAAGTGGTTGATAAATGTTTCTTGATGGAGGTGAGAAACATCTAACCAAGCATGGTTGCTTCCCGATTTTTTCATTTCGGCATCTATGGCTCTGGCTACAATATCTCTTGAAGCTAAATCTTTTCTGGCATCGTAACGTTCCATAAATGCTTCGTGTTGATGGTTGCGTAAAATTCCTCCTGCACCTCTAACGGCTTCTGAGATTAAGAAAGAAGGAGACTCGTTTGGTTGATATAAAGCTGTGGGATGAAATTGAACAAATTCCATGTTTTTAATAATGGCTTTTGCACGGTATGCCATAGCAATACCATCGCCCGTTGCCACTTTTGGGTTGGTGGTATTGAGGTAAGCTTGACCAATTCCTCCCGTTGCTAATAGCGTAATTTTAGATTTTAAAACGTTAATTTTTCCCGTTTTACGGTTCAGCACGTACACGCCAAAACATTTTTTTCCCGGAGTAGAACGAGTAACTTTTTCTCCCAAATGGTGCTGTGTAATTAAGTCAATGGCAAAATGATGATTTAGAATGGTAATATAAGGGTGTTCTTGTACTTTCTTTATTAAAGCTCGTTCAATTTCGTTGCCTGTAAGATCTTTAAAATGTAAAATTCGGTGTTCGGAATGCCCACCTTCTTTTGCCAAATCATATTCTCCTGAAGGGGTTTTATCAAATTGAGTTCCCCAACTAATTAATTCTTGAATTCTTTCGGGTGCCTGACTCACTACCATTCTAACTACCTCTACATTACACATTCCA
This sequence comes from Vicingaceae bacterium, assembly GCA_035305805.1. Lineage (GTDB taxonomy): Bacteria > Bacteroidota > Bacteroidia > Flavobacteriales_E > Vicingaceae > BRH-c54. Next base: position 2,988 of record DATGOR010000285.1, read on the forward strand.
TCTCCGGCAATTAACGTATCTTTAATATGGCTTTCAAAACTATCGGTTGTTTTTGTTACCGAAGCAATGCCTCCTTGTGCATATTTAGTGTTGCTTTCGTCTTCATCTACTTTGGTAATAATGGTAACATTGATAGGGTAATTTTTTTGATGAAAATACGCTGCTACTTTGTAAGCGTAGCTCAATCCTGCTATTCCGGAACCAATTACTAAAAAATCTGTTTTCAAAATGAAATTTTTTTCAAATGTACATATATCAGCTGTTTTAATTACCAATTAATAAAAAAATACGTTAAATGGCTAATATTTATTCAATAAGATTTCCTTATGTGATAATTTTATTTAATTTTATGCCTGAATAGTATATTAATAGGAGAATTAAGGATGAAACGACTATTCAAGAAAACTCGTAAAAGGAAATTAGAAGTTAGTTGTTTCATTTGATTGGTTTAATAATAAAGAAAATATACAGATGAAAAAATCATTGTACAGCAAAGTGTTAACGGTAATCTTTTTAGGAAGTATGTTTGTTGCTTTGCCTATGTCTTTTCAGTCATGTAAATCTGGTCCAAAATACCAAAAACCAAGAAATGGCGGGGCAAAAGTACATTCTTCAGGGAAAGTAGGAAACAGAAAGCATAGAAACAGACACGTTTGGGGGAAATAAGCTTTCCATGAATATAAATGCTAAGGCATTTTAGTTATCAAATCTACCAATCGGTTAGAGTAACCAGCTTCATTATCGTACCAACCTACTACTCTTACCATCTTTCCGGTAATAGAGGTTAAATTTGGATCAAATATACAAGAGTGGCTATTGCCAATAATATCGGATGAAACTAATTCGTCTTTTTCGTATGCCAAAATATGTTTTAATTCTTTTTGTGAAGCGTTTAAAAAAGCTTCATTGATTTGCTCTACACTTGCCGATTTTTCTAGTACGGCACATACATCTATTAACGATCCATCGGGTACAGGAACTCTAACAGCATAACCTTCCATTTTACCTTTTAGTTCAGGAAAAATTTTAACAACAGCTTTTGCTGCACCGGTGGTGGTAGGTATAATTGATAAAGCACCGGCTCTAGCTCTTCTTAAATCTTTGTGCGGAGCGTCATGTAGTTTTTGGTCGTTAGTATAAGAATGTACAGTAGCTATTTGAGCATTTTCAATACCAAAAGTATCATTCAAAATTTTAATCATTGGTGAAACCGCATTGGTGGTGCAAGAAGCATTAGAGATAATGGTGTCTTCATTGGTGAGTATATGCTCATTAATTCCCAACACAATGGTTTTTATATCATCACTTTTGGCAGGTGCTGAAAGAATTACTTTTTTTGCTCCTGCAGCAAGGTGTTGGCTAGCTAATTCTCGGGTTAAAAATATTCCGGTACATTCAATTAGCAAATCAATATTTAAGCTCTCCCAAGGTAAGTTGGCAGGAGATTTTTCATTAAAAACAAGTACTTTTTTACCGTTTATAATGATAGCATCGTTAGTAAAATCAACTGTTCCATCAAAATGTCGATGAACAGAGTCGTATTTTAATAAATGGGCTAACGTTTTAGTATCTGCTAAGTCGTTGATAGCAACTAATTCTATATCGTTGTGATTTTGTACTAAGCGAGTGAGCACTTTTCCAATTCTTCCAAAACCGTTGATGGCAATTCGTTTCATAGCTGAAGAGTAATGATGTTTGTAAGACAAAGTTAGTTATTTCAATGAATGGGGATTAAAAAGACCTTTGTTTTGTGCAAAAAAAAAGAGGTTGAAACTCAACCTCTTTTTCTATTAACCTTTATTTATATCAATTATGAAAATTAATATCATTTAAGTGTAGCAACGTATTTTGTTAACTTAGATTTTAAGTTAGCTGCTTTGTTTTTGTGGATAATGTTCTTTTTTGCTAATTTATCCAACATAGAAGCTACTTTAGGTAGCATTTCAGCAGCAGTTTTCTTATCTGTTGTGCTTCTTAAGTTTTTAACTGCATTACGTGTAGTTTTATGTTGATACTTGTTACGTAATGTTCTCGTTGCCGTCTGTCTTATTCTCTTTAATGCCGACTTATGATTAGCCATAATATTCTTTTTGTTATTTGTTAATTTTTTTGAGGCTGCAAATATAATATTATTTTTAATAACTACACTTTATCAGCTCATTTTTTTATTTTTCTTAATAATTAAGCGTTAACACTTACTTTTGGTGCTGCTGCCATAATTTCTTCGTTAGCAAAATCAGCGAATTTTTCAAAGTTTTTAACAAAAGCTGCTGCCAATTCATTTGCTTTATGGTCGTAAGCTGTTTTATCTTGCCAAGTATTTCTTGGATTTAAGATTTCGGCAGGAACATCTTCACATGAAGTAGGCATAGCTAAGCCAAAAATTGGATGAGTTTCGTACGCCACATTATTTAACTTACCTGTAAGTGCTGCTGTAATCATAGCTCTGGTATATCTTAGTTTAATACGTTCTCCTGTACCATAAGCCCCGCCAGACCAGCCGGTGTTTATTAACCATACATTTACATTGTGTTTTCTCATTTTTTCACCAAGCATTTCAGCATACTTTGTTGGATGTAGTGGTAAAAAAGGAGCTCCAAAACAAGATGAGAAAGTAGTTTGAGGCTCAGTAACACCAGCTTCGGTACCTGCTACTTTAGCAGTATATCCTGAAATAAACTGATACATTGCTTGTCCGGGAGTTAATTTAGAAATAGGAGGCAATACTCCAAAAGCATCTGCAGTTAAAAAGAAAATGTTGTTGGGTATTGTTCCTACAGATGGAGTAGCAATATTATTGATGTGATAAATTGGGTAGCTAACTCGGGTATTTTCAGTTTTAGATTTGTCTTCAAAATCAACCTCTGTAGTTCCTTCGTAAAAGTTAATGTTTTCTAGTAAAGCACCAAATTTAATAGCGTTGTAAATATCCGGTTCGTTTTCAGCAGAAAGATTGATACATTTAGCGTAACAACCACCTTCAAAGTTGAAAACTCCTTCGTCCGTCCAGCCATGTTCGTCATCTCCGATCAATTTTCTTTTCGGGTCAGACGATAAAGTTGTTTTTCCTGTTCCTGATAAACCAAAGAAAACAGCAGTATCACCATCTTCACCAATATTAGCTGAACAGTGCATGGAAAGTACATTTTTTTGATGAGGTAAAATAAAGTTTAAAGCTGAGAAAATTCCTTTTTTAATCTCACCTGTGTAAGCTGTACCACCAATAATAATCATTTTTTTGGTAAAATTCATTACAGCAAAATTATGTTGTCTTGTTCCGTCAATTTCTGGGTCTGCCATAAATCCTGGAGCTGCAATAATGGTCCATTCGGGTTCAAAAGATAAAATTTCTTCGTTGGTAGGTCTTAAAAACATATTGTGAACAAACATGTTAGCCCAAGGAGTTTCTGTAATAGCTCTGATGTTCATTCTATATTTAGGATCGGCACAAGCGTAAGCGTCTCTTACATAAACATCTTTTCCGGATAAATAGGCGGTAACTCTGTTGTAAAGTGCATCAAATTTATCAGCATCAAATTTTATGTTGAAGTTTTCCCACCAAACCGCATCTTTAGTGATGTCATCATAAACTATGAAACGGTCTTTTGGTGATCTTCCTGTAAATTCACCAGTATCAACAGCCAAAGCTCCTGAGTTAGCTAATTCTCCTTCTCCTCTAAGAATAGTTTCTTCTACTAATTGAGAGGGTTCTAAATTCCATAATGCAGATGCTACATTTCCTAATCCTAACGATTTTAATGATGCTTTTTCTGATTTTATTCCAAATTCATTCATAAAATGTGGTTTTGTTAAACTTTTTATTGATGTGTTTTTAGGTTCTTAAAACAATAGAACAAAGGTCTGATTAGTTATGAAAATAACAAACAAAAATATTATCTTTTATGAACAGAAGGTTGATTAAAAGTAATGTGTGCCATATCAGTTGATTTAAGTTCTGCTTCTATAGCGGCAATAAATTTCTTTTGCAATTCTGTTGATAAGTTTTTAATGATAAAGTTGTAATCTTTTTCACCTTCTCTTCCCCAGCTAATTACTTCGGGCTGAATATCAGTTTTGTTGGTTTTGTTAAAATCAGCAATTACTGCATCAATTTTATCTTTTAGTTCGTGGTCAATTCCGGATGCTTTACTAATAAAACTAATAATTACATCATATACTACCGGTTCCTGAGGTGTTTTAGTAAGGTTGGTAGTTTTGGTTACGTCAGGGACATTTTTACTGGTATCCATTGGTTTTGAAGTGTTTTTACACGATAGAAAAACTATCATAACTATTAGTGCTGAGATTGTTTTCATATACTAGGTGTTGAGTTTATTTATAAATTGTTGCTTGGTTGATAAGTGATGCGGATCTTTTTAGTTGATAAAGTTGAGCATATTTTTCTTTGGCATAACGCATAAAGTAGGCAAAGTTAAGCTTTTCCCCGGTAACTTTTTCACATAACTCTGCAGCAGTGTATAATCTGCCGTATTGATGAATATTAGTTCTCAACCAATCTAACAATTCCGTATAATTTCCTTGCTCAATCTTTTCTTCTAAATTTTCAATTTGCTCTTGGGCTTTATGAAAAAATTGTGCCGCATAAAAACTACCCAACGAATAGGTTGGAAAATAGCCAAAACTACCATGCGACCAATGAATATCTTGCAATACTCCTTTGGAATCTGATGGTACATCTATATTTAAATAAGCTTTGTATTTTTCATTCCACACACGAGGCAAATCACTTACTTCAATATTTCCTAAAATCAATTCTTTTTCAATTTCGTAGCGAATTAACACATGAAAATGGTAGGTTAACTCATCGGCATTAGTTCTTATAAACGAAGGTTGAACAATGTTCATGGCTTTGTAAAAGTCTTCAACTGTATAATTCTTTAAATTATCAGGAAAAGCTTCTTGTAATTTCGGATAAAAATAGTTCCAGAAAGAAAGACTTCTGCCTACATTATTTTCCCACAAACGAGATTGAGATTCATGCATTCCTAACGATAAATAAGTTCCTGCAGGAAGTCCGTAGTTTTCTACTTTTAATCCTTGCTCATACAAAGCATGTCCGCCTTCATGAATACTACTCCATAAAATCTCACTCAAATCTTCCTCACTCACTCTGGTGGTTACCCTAGAATCTTCAGGACTAAAACTTGTAGAAAACGGATGTGACGAAATATCTTGTCTGCCCGCCTCAAAATCGTAGCCCATTTTTTCTAAAACAAGTTCCGTAAATGCCAACTGTTTTTCTTTTGGATAATGTTGACGCATTAAAGCATCTTCATTCTGAGGAGCGTCAGCAATTTGTTTTACAAAATCTACCAGTTGATTTTTTACATCTGCAAATAAAACATCTAACTCAGCCACGGTTGTTTTCGGCTCGTATAAATCAATTAATGCATCGTAAGGATGATTTTCATAACCCAACAACTCACACTCTTCTCTTTTTAGCATTACTAACTTTTCTAAATAAGGTTCAAAAAGTTTAAAATCATCTTCTTTTTTGGCTTTGTTCCATGCCTGAAAAGCCTGTGAAACGGTTTTACTCATTTCCTGAACAAAAGCCGTTGTATATTTATTGTTCTTTTCAAATTCTGTTAACGATTCTGAAACGTTTCTTTTTTGTTCATCGCTGAGCGAATTATCGTTAACCAACTGCTGCAAGAGCTTCCCAAAATCTTCTTGTGCACTTAATTCATGGTGAATGCCCGCTAAAGTAGAAATTTGTTGAGCTCTTTTTTCTGCTCCTTTTGGAGGCATCATTACTTCCTGATCCCAGCTTAAAACAGCAATACTATTTCCTACATCGGCTATTTTTGCCAAATGATTTACATAATCTTCATAATTCTTCATAAAAAATTCTTTTAAACAAAAGTAGCTATAATTATCGTTAAAGCCCTTTGTTAGACTAAGATTTTAACCCTAAAAAATTCATTTAGAAAACTCATAATGACCACAATTTAGTAATTTTTGATTATGAATTATGGAATATTTTTTTTAGATTTGCTTGATTCTTAATTTAGTACTAACGAAATAAAATTACAAGGTATGGGAAAAGGTGATCTTAAAACAAAAAGAGGAAAAATTTTTGCAGATAGCTACGGAAATACTCGAAAAAGAAAAAATTCTAGCAACCCTTTTGCAGCTATTGCTGCTGCTAAGAAAGTTGCTGCTAAAAAAACGGTAAAAGCTGAAGAAGCAACTAAAGAAGAAAAGCCTAAAAAAGCTGCCGCTAAGAAAACTACAGAGAAAAAAGCAGCTACCAAAACTACTGCAAAGAAGACTACTACAGCAAAAAAAGCTTCAAGCACAAAAACAACCGCTAAAAAAGCTACCACAAAAGCTTCAACAAAAAAAGCGGACGATAAAAAATAAGTTTAGGATTAATAATATTTTAACAAGCAAAGGCATTAGAATTTAATTTTAATGCCTTTTTTTGTTCTTTTAATTGACCATTATGCAAAAAATTGAACCTTCAGAATTGGTTTTACAACCAGACAACAGTATTTATCACTTAAAACTTCATCCCGAACAATTGGCTAAAAATGTTATTGTTGTTGGCGACCCCGGAAGAGTTGAAGTGATTTCTAATTATTTTGACAGAATAGACCACAAAGTAAGCAACAGAGAGATTGTTACTCATACTGGTATGTTAAACAATACACCAATTACCGTAATGTCAACAGGAATGGGAACGGATAACATTGATATTGTGCTAAATGAATTGGACGCATTGGTAAACATTGATTTAGAAAATAGAACCATTAAAACGGAGAAAAAATCCTTGAACATTATTCGTATTGGAACTTGTGGAGCCATGCAAAAAGATATTCCCGTAAATAGTTTTGTGGCTTCTTCTTTTGGTTTGGGATTGGATGGATTATTAAATTTTTATGAGTTTGAACAAAGCGAGGAAGAAAAACAATTGTTGGCTGCTTTTTACGAGCAAACCAACTATGCAAGAACTTTTGCTCAACCTTATTTTGTAAAAGCTTCCAACCAATTGTTAGATTTGTTTAAGAACGATTGCCATATAGGAATTACTGCTACCGCTCCTGGTTTTTATGGACCGCAAGGCAGAATGCTTAGAATCCCACTAAAAGAAAAACAATTGAACGAAAAACTCAATCAATTTAACTACAACAACCATCAAATTGTCAATTTTGAAATGGAAACTTCGGCTCTTTACGGACTATCCAGAGCAATGGGACATCATGCTTGTACCGTTTGCGTGGCAGTTGCCAACAGATTTGCTAAGGAGTTTAGTAAGGATTACAAACCTGCTCTTAAAAAGCTAATAGAACTTACCTTATCCAAGCTAGTGTAAACAATAAATCAACTTTTTTCATGTCTTTGATAAGAAACTTCCAAAGACGAGGCTTTCAAAATTTTTGATTCTAAGGAGTTTACTAAAGTAAATGACTGAATCAAAAATGAGAGTAACAAAGTATTTGGGAGTTTTCTTGCAAAGACAAATTAACAGAATTGAGTTAATAAGTTATTATTTAACTAGGTCACAAACTTTA
>DATGOR010000286.1:0-4659 GCA_035305805.1 Vicingaceae bacterium
GTCAAACTGATGGAAATTCCAGACAAGAATGCAATAATATGTTTCATGGTTTTGTGATTACGTTTCGACCTATTCCATCGGCAACTTTTGATGCTGAAGAAAACGATTACCTTACTCAATTAGTCAATAATTTAATTAAAATAGACTCGTTAGAAAACGATACCACTCCAAAACCATTTCATATTAAAACCCGATGGGATAATGGGTATGTTTATGATACCATTTGGGGTGAAAAAATAGAAATAGATTTTTATCCACCTGCCCCGGTTACACCTTATTTAGCGAGTTTAGAGAAAGACTCTACCGTGTTAAATGCATTTAATAAAATTAATCAGTTACCCAATTTTGTTGTTGTAACTGATGCTACAGGAAGTATGTCTCCTTATACTTCACAAGTTGCACTCTGGGTAAAACACCAAATTAATCAGCCCAACGTATTAGGCTGTGTGTTTTTTAACGATGGCGATAGAAAAACTTCTGATAGAAAATTACCTTTAGAAACGGGAGGAATTTATGTTTCTCCTTCTATAGACCATTTGGAAGTCGCAAAAACTTTAACCAAATGTATGCAATCGGGAAGTGGTGGAGGAGAAAGCAAAGAAAATGATGTGGAAGCCATGTTGTTGGCACTAAAACATTACCCACAATCGCAACACATTGTGCTCATTGCCGATAATTACGAAAAAATGAGAGATATTGATTTTATCACCCAAATAAAAGTACCTGTACACGTTTTTTTATGCGGTGCAAAAACTTTTGTCAATACGCAATATTTAGATTTAGCAAGAGCAACAAAAGGCAAACTCTATATTGGCGATTTGGAAGTAGAAAATTTGCATTTACTGCAAGAATCTGATATTGTTACTATCAACAACAGAGATTACCAACTTAATGGTAACAAGTTTGAGTATTATTATGCCGATATACAAATTGTCCGCTAATAATAATCTGGGATAACTACATCTGATTCGGAACTTCTATCCCCAACAAGTTCATTCCTTTAGCAATAGTTTCAGCAACTTTTTTAGATAACACTAAACGCATTGCTAACTTATTTTTGTCTTCTTCTCTTAAAATAGCCACGTTTTGGTAAAAGTGATTATAGGTTTTTACCAATTCATAAATATAATTACACAGAGTTGCCGGGCTTTTATTTTCTGCGGCTTCTCTTATTGCTTCAGGATAATCTTTCAAGAGTTTGATTAAGGTAATTTCTTCTTCGCACAAATCGGCTGATGAAAATTCAGTACTATAACCTAATTCCTTAGCTTTTCTAAGTAGCGACTGAATTCTAGCATGTGCGTATTGAATAAACGGTGCTGTATTTCCGTTTAAATCTATGGATTCTTCCGGGTTAAATACCATGCCTTTTTTAGGGTCGATTTTTAGCAAGTAGTATTTTAGACTTCCTAATCCTATTTGAGCATAGAGTTGTTCTTTTTCTGCTGCTGACAACCCATCTAAATGCCCTCTTTCTTGAGTCATTTTCTTCGCTTCCAAAATAATTTCGTCCATTAAATCATCGGCATCCACTACTGTTCCCTCACGTGATTTCATTTTTCCGTGTGGTAATTCAATCATTCCGTAGGATAAGTGATAGCATTCTTCTGCCCAAGAATAACCCAATTTTTTTAGGATGGTAAACAACACCTTAAAATGATGATTTTGTTCGTTACCTACCGTATAAATTAATCCGCTAAGGTTAGGATGATTTTTATAACGCTCAATAGCAGTACCAATGTCTTGCGTCATATATACAGAAGTGCCATCTGCTCTTAACAACAGTTTGTCATCCATTTTTTCTGCACTTAAATCGCACCAAATAGAACCATCGTCTCTTTTATAGAAATGTCCTTCTGCCAAGCCTTTTTCTACCACATCTTTACCTAAAATATAAGTGTCCGATTCGTAGTAAATTTCATCAAAATCAACCCCCATTTTTTGGTAAGTGGCATTAAAGCCTTCATACACCCAACCGTTCATTTTTTTCCATAAATCTACCACCTCTTTATCACCTTGTTCCCATTTACGTAGCATTTCTTGGGCTGTTTTAAAAATAGGAGCTTCTTTTTCAGCTTCTTCTTTTGCTAACCCTTTTTCAATAAGTTGATTAATTTCTGTTTTATAAGCCTTATCAAACTCCACATAATACTTTCCTACTAAATGATCGCCTTTTAAGCCCGAACTTTCGGGAGTTTCGCCATTGCCAAATTTTTGCCAAGCCAACATACTTTTACAAATGTGTATGCCTCTATCGTTTATAATTTGGGTTTTATATACTTCGTGTCCGTTAGCTTTCAAAATTTCAGCAACGGCATAACCTAAAAAAATGTTTCTTAAATGCCCTAAATGCAAAGGTTTATTGGTGTTTGGCGAAGCATATTCTACCATATAGGTTTTGTTCGTAGAGGGAGTTGGGTTATCGTTTTTACTTAAATTTTTTAATTCAGATAACCAATACTCGGGAGCAATGCTAAGGTTTAAGAAACCCTTAACCACATTAAAGTTGGTAATTTGAGGAACGTTTTTAACCAAATAGTTGCCTAAATCTTCAGCGGTTTGCTCAGGAGATTTTTTTGAGATTTTAGTAAACGGAAAAACCACCACCGTTAAATCGCCTTCAAATTCCTTTCTGGTTTTTTGAGGCTGAATAGTATTTACCTCCACCTCAGCATCATAAATAGATGCTAATCCCTTTTTTACTGCTTGTATAATTAATTCTTCCATTTTTAGTTTTTTTCGCCACGAATGCACAAATTTTTACATTCATCAACTTTATAAGTTATAAACCATTGGGCTTCGAGCTAATTTTAAAGTTCTATTTTTCTATTTTATTGTCAAACAATTCGTGTAGTTTTTGTTGTAAAAGTTTTTTATCGGGCAGTTGGGTTTTATATTCAGCAACCATGGTGGGGGAGAGACTTCTGCTTAAAGCATATTCAACTACCTCACTATCTTTGTCTTTGCATAGTAATACACCAATACTTGGTTTTTCATTTGGTTTTTTAACATCTCTATCTAAAGCTTCTAAGTAAAAATTTAATTGCCCTAAATGGGTAGGTTTAAATTTATCAGTTTTTAGTTCAAAAGCAATTAAACATTGAAGACCACGATGATAGAATAGCAAGTCAATGAAAAAATCGTTATTACCAACTTGCAACTTATATTCTTCTCCAATAAACAAGTAATCCTTGCCGAGTTCTAAAATAAAGTCTTTCATTTGTTTTACAAGTCCGTGTTGCAAATCGCTTTCGTTATATGGTTCAGGTAAATTCAAAAACTCAAAAATATAACTATCTTTAAAAGTATTTATTAGGTTGTAATTACTTTCTCTCACCACTGGTGAGAGTTTTGTGTTGCCAATCATCGTTCGTTCAAAAAGGCTTGCAGATATTTGTCGGTCTAGTTCACGTTTGCTATAATTTTCTTGTTTTACATTCTTGAGGTAAAATTCCATTTCTTCAATGGTTTTACATCTTGAAAAAATCAACAAATTGTTAGTCCAGTTAATTTCTCTCACCAGTGGTAAGAGTTTTGGAAAATCCCTATAAGTCTCGTAAAATTGCTTCATTCTCCATATATTTTTGTCGGAGAAACCTTTTATTTCGGGTTCTTGGGTTTTTATAAAAATAGCTAATTCGACTACTACAGAGTCGCCCCACTCAGATTCTTTAATTTTTTTGCTGACATACTCTCCAACATTCCAATAAAGGTTAATTAGCTCAGTGTTTACAGCTATAATAGCATTACTCCTAGCTTGTTTGATGAGTTGGATTATGTATGCAAATCGATTGTCCATTATAAAGTTCTAGTTGCTATGGTTTTTTGTACGAGAACGATCTCTATTAAGGTTATTTATAATTAACAACTTCAGTTGTCCATGGGTTTTCATGTTTAATCAATAAACCATTTTGGTCATATATGTAATTATAGACAAATGGTGTATTATTGATTCCATCAAAACGATTCCATTTCAACCTATTATTTTTAATGTCGTAGTAAAAGTAATAATCTTCAAATGTCAATCTTGATTTTACTTGAGTATTTTTCATGTGTTTTTGTAAAAGATTATTGTTTTCATCGAATTTGCTAATTTCTTGATAAACAAGGTTTCCATTTTTTTCCCAAGACGATTGAATAATTTGATTGTTTCTAGAATAGAAGTAATGAATTACAGTAATTGTGTCATTATTTAAAGAGTTGATTAAATACTTATTTGTCAAAACACTTTCTTTATACTTATATTTTATCAAGTTGTAATCAAGCAGATTAGTATTAATTTCTTCTCGAATTAGGGTGTCATTTTTATATACAAAATTTATAAATGTAGAATCAACTTTTTTAACTGGTGGGTCAGTTTGAAAATCATACGTTTCGATTCCTAGTATTGAACTTATAACATAGGAATTGTTGTTGTAAATGTTTTTTTTAAAACTAATAATTTGATTTGTATCTGTGTGAGAGTATATAAAACTAGAATCTAGTAATCCGAATTTATTAATAAATAACCGTTGTCTTATTATTTTTTGGTTTTTGTCATTAAAATTATAAATCTCAATTTGTTTAACATTATTTTCAAATAATTTATCTTTTGATATAAGTTCAAGAACCTCTAATTCCTGTGAATAACCAAAAGTATTTAGAATTAATATCTTTGAA
>DATGOR010000287.1:0-9004 GCA_035305805.1 Vicingaceae bacterium
GTTGGAAGAGTTGAGTTAAGAGGTAAAACATTGCGTGAGGCAGAAAAATTTTTGGAAGAATTGTATGCCAAATATTACATTAAGCCATTTGTAGTAGTTCGTGTACAAAATAGAAGGGTTACTGTTTTTACTGGTGGAGGAGGAAGTGGAAAAGTGGTGCCCCTTGCTAATGAGAATGTTACGCTGATTGAAGCCTTGGGGTTAGCAGGTGGATTAACAAATGATTCTAAAGCGAAAAGAATTAAAGTAGTCCGAGGAGATTTAAGTAATCCGCAAGTTTTTTTGTTTGACTTGAGTACCATTGACGGTTTAAAAACAGTTGACTTTCCATTGCAGGCAAATGATATCATCTATGTTGAATTTAGAAATAACATTGTTAGAGAAGCCATTAGAGATATTGCTCCAATTGTTAGTTTAATCACCAGTACCCTTACGCTTATAATAGTTATAGACCGATTAAGCAACGAATAACAAACTAATTTTGCCTTATGCAAGAAGAAAAAGTGGCTCATAAAAAGGAAGTAATATCTAACTTTAATACAGAATTAGATATTATCTTATTACTTAAGGTGTTTAAGAAAAACATCATTTATTTTATAGCCATAACAGCTTTATGTGTAGCATTAGCTTTTATTTATCTTAGATATACCGTCCCCATCTATCAATCTAAATTAATACTTCAGGTAGGAAGTGAAAATACAGCCAATCAGGTATTACAGGTAGATAATTTTGCTAAAAAGGATGATGTTGCCAAAGACGTTGAGCTGCTTAAATCGAAACTTTTATTTAAAAGAGCCTTATCAAAATTACCACTTCAAATTAGTTATTACAATAAAGGAAAAATACTGGCTTACGAACTTTACAAAAATTCGCCATTTAAAGTATTGTATGAAGTGAAAGATTCTTCTAGTGTTTTAGGGGCAAAATATCATTTAGAAATTACCCAGAACAACAAATTTAAACTTTCTAAAGGAGAAAATTTATTAGGAGAGTATGAAGCCAATTCTTCAATAGAGCTGGGTGAATTAAAACTTAGGATAGTATTTGATAACTACGATGACTTAGCAAAAGAGAAAACCAACACCATGTTTTTTGTTATTAATGATGTAGATGACTTGACCAATCAATACATCAACCAATTAGGAGTTTTCCCTTTAAATCCGTCAGCAAAAACTATTAGCATTTCTTTTATTGACAACAATGCACTTAAAACGGCTGATATTATTACCGCTTTAGCAAATGAATACATTTTGTACGATTTGGAAGAGCGTAGTAAAAGTTCCAAAAAAATCATCGAATTTTTGGATAACCAGCTAGATAAATATTATAATAAATTAAAATTATCTGAAAATAGGATTCAAGAGTTTCAGGTGTCTAATAAAATAGGAAATCCAACAGAGGTTTCATCCATATACATTGATAAAATTAATCGTTTTGAAAATCAATTAATAGATGTTGACTTTCAAATAAGTGTGCTTACCGAAATCAGTAAGACGGTTACAGGAAAAATAAATACCATTGACATTCATAATTTATTACCTACCATATCCGGAACAGATTATGAAGCAAGTATTACTGCACTCATAAATGATTTGCAAAATAAAATGGTAAAAAAACAGCAAATGCTGAGTGAAGTTACACCTGATAACGAGAATATAAAAATAATTGAAAATCAGATTGAAACACAAAAACAAATTTTGTTTACCACTATTGATGCTCAAATAAAAAAATTGAATTTGAGAAGGAAAGAAGTGTTGAAAAAAATCAACGAAGTGCAGTCGAAATACTTAACCATACCAGCCAATGAGTTAGAATATGCTCGTTTACAAAGAGTGGTTTCCATAGATGAAAAATTCTTTTCACTTTTGATGGAAAAACGAACAGAATACTCCATTTCAGAAGCAGGGTTTGTTCCTCAACATACTATTTTAGATAAAGCAATTGTGCCTAAAGTTCCTATTTCTCCCAACAGAAATATGATATTGATTACAAGTGTTTTAGTAGGAGTGGTAATTAGTCTTATTTTATTGATTATTAGATATGTTTTTAAAAACACTATTTCTACTGTTGACGAAATAAATCGTTACATTAAATCATCCGTAGGTTTCTTAGGTAATATCCCAATATATCACAATGATATTCCTGTTTCTCAGCTGGTAATTAATAAAGAACCAAAATCAGTCATTGCTGAAGCTTTTCGTTCGGTACGTTCTAATTTACAATTTATTCCTTCTCAAAACTCCAAAAAAACGATAGCAGTAACCTCTACCATATCAGGAGAAGGTAAAACTTTTTGTGCTATCAACTTAGCGGGTATATTGGCCTTATCAGGTAAAAAAGTAATTATTTTAGACTTAGATATGAGAAAGCCTAAGATTCATGTGGGGTTTGGTGTTAAAAATACCTGTGGAATGAGTACTATTTTAATTGATAAAACAACAATTGACGAGTGTATTCACCAAAGCGAATTAGCTAATTTACATTTTATTACCTCAGGCCCTATTCCTCCAAACCCTTCCGAATTAATAATAGCCGGTATTGACAATGTTATCAATAGGCTTAAAGAGGATTTTGGTTATGATTATGTGGTAGTAGATAATCCTCCTATTGGTTTGGTTTCAGATGCCATGGAAACATTAAAAAATGCTGATTATCCTATTTATGTATTTAAAAGCGAGTATTCTCGAAAAAACTTCATCAATAACATTGATCGATTAGTTTATGACAATGAGATTAAAAAGTTATCCATTATTTTAAATGGGGTTGATTTTACTGATAAGTTTTATAGTTATGGATATAATTACAGTTATAGTTATGGTGCCAAAGATGGTTACTACTATGATGGTAATAATGCTCCTAAATCGTTCATAGGTAAATTATTAAAGAAAATCGGATTGAAAAAATAGTATTATTTAAGTATGGAGTTTATTACAAACGAAATTGAAGGGTTGGTGGTAATTAAACCTACCGTTTTTGAAGATGAAAGAGGGCATTTTTTTGAATATTATCAAAAAGAGCTGTTTGCACAAAATGGAATAGAAGATGATTTTGTTCAAGATAATCAATCACTATCTCAAAAAGGAGTGTTAAGAGGATTGCATTTTCAAGCTCCACCTTATGCTCAGGCAAAACTAATTAGAGTTATAAAAGGAGCAGTGTTAGATGTAGCTGTTGATATCAGAAAAAACTCTCCGACTTATGGAAAACATTTTTCAATTGAACTAAACGAAAGAAATAAAAAACAACTATATATTCCTGTTGGATTTGCTCACGGTTTTTTTACATTAGAAGATAATACCATATTTTCATACAAATGCTCTAACTATTACCATAAAACCTCTGAAGGAGCATTGTTGTGGAATGATAAAGACCTTTCAATAAATTGGAATGTTGCTCAACCTGTTCTTTCTGAAAAAGATAAAGAGGCAACTCCGTTTCAACAATTTTCGACTCCCTTTTAAATGGAATTACTTACATCCAAACATATTTTTTTCTTTTTGGGAGCATTGTTGTTCTCTTTTTTCATCAATAATATATTATTAAGATTTGTAAAAACTTTGGGTATTAGAAATGATAAAGATATTGATGTTAGGTGGAGTGCTCAATCAAAACCAGCTTTGGGTGGTTTAACATTTTATATTGTTTTTTTGTTGTCAATTACGCTACATCCATTTGTGTTTTCTTATGATAATGTTAGTATGGATTTTCAAACAACCGGAATTATTGGGGCAGTTTCTTTAGGTTTTTTAATGGGACTAGCAGATGATGCTTACAATACCAGGCCTTTTCTAAAATTATTGATACAAATTGCTTGTTCGGTAATTTTAATTTATTCAGGAACATATATTCAGCTAACAGAAATTATTTGGCTCAACTATATATTAACTGTATTATGGGTAGTCGGATTAATGAATTCCATTAATATGTTAGATAACATGGATGGTATTACCACTTCTGTTTCGTTAGTGATTTTCTTAATTATTATGTCAGTAATGATGACACATCAGCATCATCCCACCATGCTAACCATTGTAATAGGATTAATAGCTACACTTTTTTGCTTTTTATATTTTAATTGGAATCCTTCTAAAATGTATATGGGAGACACCGGCAGTCAATTTTTAGGTATTACGTTGGCAGCCCTTAGTATTCAATTCTTGTGGAACCCTTTACCTAATGGTAATGAATTCGCTATCTCTAGACAATTTATCATTCCTTTGTTAAGCTTTATTATTCCAATTGTTGATACTACCACAGTAGTAATAAAAAGAGTTAGTAAAGGAAAATCACCGTTTGTGGGAGGAAAAGACCATACAACACACCACCTTTCTTATTTAGGGTTTAGCGAAAAGCAAGTAGCTGCTATTATTTTATTTATTGCTTTGGTTTCAGCAGTTTTAGCATTCTTGGCAATGAATTACATTCAAAAATGGACACACACTTATACGATACTTTTTAGTGGTTATTTTTTAGTGGTATTTATTAGCTTATTTTCCATAGCCATGAAAAATAGGGATAAAAGTAATTAGAGTTATGTCAAAAACGCTATCAAATCATTTGTATGAATTAATTTTTTCGCTATCTAGTACAGAGAAGAGGTATGTAAAGCTGTTTATGACAAAACATATTGGAAAAGAAAATCAATTAAGTATTAAGCTATTTGATTTAATTCTAAAAAAAGAAGGTAAAACGGCAGAGGAAATTGAGAAGAAGATTACATTTACCCAACATCCGTCTCGATTAAAAAATTACTTGTACGAACTAATAATTAAAGCATTAGAAGATTATCATGCCCAAAAATCCTTCAATGTTACTATTCGAAGAAAAATTAATCAGATAGAACTTTTGTATAATAAAGCATTGTACAAACAAGCTGTTATGTTGGCAGATAAAACACTTAAATTATCATTAAAAATTGATAATCAGGTTTTTATTGTAGAAACCATTAGTTGGTACATTAATTCATTAAAAACATTTGAGGGAAAAAAATTTCAAATTAAAATTGATAAATTACAACGATTACAACTAGAATCCATAAATAAGCTCAATGCTGAAAGACAATATTTAAACCTAAGTAATCAGGCGTTTTCATTAACTAAAAAAAGTGGTGCTTTATATGCTAATGAAAGGTTGAAGCAATTTAAAGAAATCATTAATAACCCATTGTTGTCAGAACAAATAATTACCAATAGTTTTATCTCAACTCGATGTTATCACAGTATTTGGGCGAATTATTATTACCTGATAAAGGATTTTGACAATGAATACAAAAGTTTGTATCGCGTTTTAAAACTGTATGAAGATTATCCGTTAAGAAAAGATACTGACCAATATAATTATATTACATATTTGAATAATTACGCTGTTGGTTGTTCACGGAATAAAGATGCAGAACAAGCCGGATATTATTTTGATAAATTAAGAGAGGTATCTCCAAACTCGGTTCAAATTGAGATAAAAATATTTGAGTATTTATCTTGTAATTATCTCAATCTACTAATTGATAAAGTTGATTTAAAAGAAATTGACTTTTATGTTCATAAAATAGAACAAGGACTTAAGAAATATGAAAATAAAATAACCCCACTATTTTTAAAAATAATTTACTTTAACTTAAGTTATTCCTTTATTTTGTTAGAGGATTACAAAAAAGCCCAGCAATACAACTTCTTTATTATTAATGAAAAAGATGACTTTGTACGTTCCGATGTATTTGTTGTTTCTAAAATGGTTCAATTCTTTTTGCATTATAAAATGAAAAACTTTGAATTATTAGAGTCTATTTATAATGGAATGAAATATTATTTTGAACAAAAAAATATAAATTACGGTTTATATAAGCATTTTTTGACGTTTTCTAAACAACTTATAGCTAAAAATGATATTGCTGTTTTTAAAGAATTCGAAGCAAATATTCTTAAGGAAATATCCATTGAAGATAGCTTCTATTTATTAAAAGAGTTCAACATATTGTGTTGGATAAAAAGCGAAATATATGGCAACTCATTTGCTTATTATTTGAAAGAATTTCAACAAAAATAATTATTGATAAAAATTACCCTTCAAAGGGTGTTAATTATCAAAAATATTCCGAAAATTTTGTAGTTAAAAAAGTAATTAATGACAATTGCTTTTTTTTATATCCATTAATGGAGTGTTAATATTGTTTTGAATTTATCAAAATTGTATTAGCCATGAGACCAACTATTTGTAAATCAATTCTATTACTCTTCTTAATATTTGTCATCAACATAGATATTTTAAATGCACAGCAACGAAAGAGAGCTACTTTTTGGCACTTTGGAAATCAAGCAGCATTAGATTTTACCTGTCAACCAGTAGATTTACCAGGAAGCCAAATGAATGCTTTTGAAGGTTCAGCTTCGATAAGTGACACTAATGGGATTTTACAATTTTACACACAAGGAACTACAGTTTGGGATAGAAACAACAATGTAATGCCTAACGGTACAGGACTGTTAGGAAACCCTTCTTCTGTTCAGGCTGCTGTTATCGTTCCTCACCCCGGCAACAACGACAGGTATTTTATTTTTACCACAGATGCAATTTTTGAAAACAATGGTATTAATGGTTTGCAATGGCATGAGGTGGATATGACATTAAATGC
The DNA here is from genome assembly GCA_035305805.1 of Vicingaceae bacterium. Taxonomy (GTDB): domain Bacteria; phylum Bacteroidota; class Bacteroidia; order Flavobacteriales_E; family Vicingaceae; genus BRH-c54. The sequence continues at coordinate 6,629 of DATGOR010000287.1, forward strand.
CGGTAATGGAGATGTTATTACTAAAAACAATATGCTTACCGATAAAACTCAAGAAAGGTTAGTAGCAGTAAGAAATGCAACATCAACCGGATATTGGATAGTAGTTCTAAAAATTCATCCAACATCAACCTCTAGTTCAAACCAAGGATACAATGAATTTCACGCTTATGAAGTAACAGCAGCAGGTGTAAATCCGGTGCCGGTTATATCTACAACAGGTCCAATGATTAACTGGAATTCTTATGGGATGTATATGTCGCCACAAGGCAATGCCTTAGTAACAGCACATCCTGATCTTAATGTATATGATTTTGATAATTCTACAGGAGCTTTGGTTCATAAGTGGCAAGCGGTAGTCAGTCCATTTATGGGATCATTTGAATTTTCTCCAGATGGAAATATTTTATATGGCACACGTCAAGGAAGTGGAATATATCAGTTTGATTTGAATGCAGCAAATGTTACTGCCTTTGAAAACTCCATGACGTTGGTTTCTCCTTCGGGTTCATCCTATAAAGCACTACAATTAGGTCCCGATTGTAGATTGTACGCCATGCCGTCAAGTGGAAATTATCTTTCAGCATTTAATAGCCCTAATGTTTTTGGTGCCGGAAGCGGTTTTGTACAAAATGCTGTAACCATTAATTCAGGAACTTTTAATCATTGTTTAACTAACTTTTGTGCTTCATTTTTTGAAGACCCTTGCTCTACCATGTTAGATTTTTCTCTTTCTGCTGTTGATGCCAGTTGTGTAAATGATGGTTCTGCTAGTGTTATCAATTTACAAGGTCAACCACCATTTAATATATTATGGTCTAACGGAGGAACAACTCAAACCATTAACAACTTAAGCGGAGGAATGTATTCTGTTACTATTTCTGATGCAAGTGGATGTACATTAACTGATAGTATTTATGTTAATCAACCACAAACAATTTCTATAGATAGTGCTACCATTACCAATGCTTCTACATGTGGAGGGGTTGATGGAGCTATAGATTTACACCTAAGTGTAGTTGGTTCGGATACACTAACCACATTGTTAGCAGAAGGTTTTGAAACAGATGGACATGGAATTAGATATACAGCCAACCCTTACCCCGGAACACCAAGTAATTTTTACTTTTTTAAAAGAGGAGATGATAATACTATTGATTTTACAACCAACCCAACCAACGAAGAAGGAAGTTTTTATTTTGGAGCTAGGAGAACAGGATTTTCTAGTCTTCCCGTAACTTGCGATGTTACCACTAATCCAACTAACATAGCCGGGTATTCAAATATTGAAGTTTGTGTTTTATTAGCTTTAGGAAGAAATAATATGAGTGTTGATCCTAATAACCACATGACAGTTGAATATAACATAGATGGTTTGGGATGGAATACGTTAGCTACTTTCAGACCACCTTCAGGAACTTTTCCTTCCGGTTTAGCAGAAGATACCAATAATGATGGTTTTGGTGATGGAACAGCCTTGTCAACTACTTTTCAGGATTTTTGTTATCAAGTTCCCACAACAGGTACAAACATTGAGGTACGTGTAAGTACTGATATGAGTGGTTCAAGTTTACGTCAATCTGCGTTTGATTTCATTAGAGTAAAAGGTTTAGCTCCTTATTCATACACTATTTTATGGTCCACTACAGACACAACTGAAGATATAAGCAATTTATCTCAAGGTACTTATACGGTAACTATAACAGGGCAAAATAATTGTGTGGTTACAGATAATTTTACAATAACAGACCCTTGTGTTCCTCAAACTCTTACAGCATCTTTTAATTTACCTTCTGACACAATTTGTGTAGGAGAATGTTTTATTCCTGTTGATAACAGTATTGGAACTAATATAACCAATTGGAATTGGACTTTTGCCAATGGAACTCCTGGAAATAGTGCGAACCAAAATCCTGGAAATATTTGCTATACTACTCCAGGAACACATAATATAACGCTTCAGGTAACAGATGCTAATTCAAATACGGATGATACTACCATTGTAATTACGGTATTAGCTCCTACATCTGGTACAACTACAGCTACTATTTGTCAGGGAGATAGTATTTTGTTAGGAGGAGCTTACCAAACGGTGGCAGGTAATTATAACGATACTTTAACAAACATTTTTGGTTGTGATAGTGTGTTGACCACTACATTATCTGTAAGTCCGGCAGATGATGCTGGCTTTAGTTATTCAGCCGGCACTTATTGCTTATCAGATCCAAATCCATCACCAACAATAACCGGATTATCTGGTGGAACATTTACAATAGACAATAGTGGAGTAATTAATGCTACTACTGGAGAGCTTAATATAGCATCATCAGGAATAGGAACCTTTAATGTAACTTACATTACTAATGGGACTTGTCCTTC
>DATGOR010000288.1:0-4006 GCA_035305805.1 Vicingaceae bacterium
TTACGAAGATTAATTTCAAGCATTATAAAAATCTTAAAAGACCGATAAACTAAAATTATCGGTCTTTTTTTTGTCCATGCTCCAGGGAGCTAGTTTTCCATAAAACACACCTTTGGCTAATTTTTTTTGTGTTTCTTTGTACTAAATAATGGTGGAGGCATCCATTAAAAGCAACCTTCAATGAATCAAATAGATATAGAAAACTTATTCGAACAATTTAACCATCTTAATGTATTAATTATTGGTGATGTGATGATTGATGCTTACTATTTTGGTAAAGTTGAACGGATTTCACCGGAAGCTCCCGTGCCAATTGTTGCGGTAGAAAAAAGAGAAAACCGCTTGGGAGGTGCAGCAAATGTTGCTCTTAACGTTCAGGCAATGGGAGGAAACCCTATTTTATGTACCGCTATTGGAAATGATGAAGATGGGGCTGTTTTTGAAGATTTATTAAGAAATGCCAAACTTAGCTTAAAAGGGCTGGTAAAACTCGACAATAGAATTACTACCGTTAAAACCAGGGTTATTGGCAACAATCATCAATTATTACGTGTCGATTCTGAAACAGAAACACCTTTAAACACTAATGAAACCGACTTACTTTTTAATGCCATTAGTAAGCTAATAACAACTGAGAAAATTGATGTGGTTATTTTTGAAGATTACGATAAGGGAGTTATCACCAAAGAACTGATTACTAAAGTAGTAGGACTATGTAACCATAAGCACATTCCTACTGCGGTTGATCCTAAAAAGAAGAATTTCTTGAACTATCAACAAGTGAGTTTGTTTAAGCCCAACCTCAAAGAACTTAAGGAAGGACTAAACATTGAAGTAAAAGCCAACCAACCTTCATCGCTTAACAACGCATTAAAAATACTGCACGAAAAAATACAACCCAAAGCTACATTAATTACCCTTTCGGAACATGGAATGATGTTGTACACCCCTGAAGCACAACATCATGTTGCCGCTCATTTACGCAATATTGCCGATGTTTCAGGAGCCGGAGACACCGTTATTAGTGTGGCTTCCTTGTGTTTGGCTTTAAATCAATCACCACAATTAATTGCCGAAATAGCCAATTTAGCGGGCGGTTTAGTTTGCGAAAAAGTAGGAGTTGTACCTATCAACAAAGCCTTATTATTAAAAGAAACAATAAAACATTTAGCATAAATGACGGTTATTCCTTACAAAGAAAAACAAAGCTCTAAAAAAGAACAAGTAGCGACCATGTTTAACAACATTTCGCACAAATATGATTTTTTAAATCACTTTTTATCATTGGGAATTGATATTCTTTGGAGAAAAAAAGCAGTAAGAATGCTAAAAAAGCATCAACCAAAAAAAATAATGGATGTTGCTACCGGAACTGCCGATTTTGCCATAGAAACCCTTAAATTGAAACCCGAAGAAATTATTGGGATTGATATTTCCGAAGGAATGTTGGCAATTGGAAAAGAAAAAATCAAGAAAAAAGGAGTGGATAACATCATCAGCTTAGAGTTAGGAGATTCCGAAAATTTACGCTTTCAAGATGCTTATTTTGATGCCTATACGGTTGCTTTTGGTGTTAGAAATTTTGAAAACTTAGAAAAAGGATTGACCGAAATGCTTCGTGTGTTAAAGCCGGGGGGAACCGGAGTAATTTTGGAATTTTCAAAACCAAAAAAATTTCCGATAAAGCAATTGTATAATTTCTATTTTAATAAAATTTTGCCTTCAATTGGCAAACTGGTTTCTAAAGATAATGCCGCTTATACTTATCTTCCCGAATCGGTTTATGCTTTTCCTGATGGAGAAAATTTCACCAATTTGTTAACCAAAATTGGCTACCAAAATGCTACAGCTACCCCACTTTTATTTGGAATTGCAACTATTTACAAAGCGAGCAAATAAAAAGAAAGTACTTACGTTATGTATAACCAAATTATCATGCGACTTTCAATTATCATTATCATAATAGGATTAAGTGTTTCTGCCAATGCTCAAACTTACAATAAACGCGAGCATACCAAAAACCTACCTAAGTTTGAAAAAAGATTCATGCACTTTGGTTTTTTATTGGGCTACAATATTGCCAACTTTAGGGTAGATAGAAAAATACCTGATTTTACAACTGACTCGTTGTTGGTACTAGAACCACAAACTGCCCCCGGGTTTAATTTGGGAATTATTTCCGATTTACATTTGGGCGACTATTTTAGTCTGCGATTTACACCCAACTTAGCTTTCTCTTCCAGAAGTTTGGTTTATACTTTTGAAACCATTAATGGGATTGAAACTTATCAAAAAGACATTGAATCTACTTTGATTAATTTTCCGCTTAACATTAAGTACAAATCTGTACGTTTAAACAATTTCTCTGCTTATATTATTGGTGGTGCGGCTTATACCTTAGATTTAGCTTCTAATGCCGATGCTGACAATTTTTCTACCAAATTAAGCGATATTATTGTAAAACTTAAACGAGATGATGTGGTTGGGCAAATTGGTGTGGGTACCGATTTTTATTTGCAATATTTTAAATTTGGTATAGAATTAAAAATGTCTTATGGATTTTTTAATTTACTGGAAGATGATAATACCGCACTCTCCACTCCTATTCAGCGTTTACGCTCTAAAATGTTCCTGCTTTCATTTACATTTGAAGGATAAAAAAACTGCATTTCAGCTAAATGCCTCCATGCAGTTCTCTAAAAAAATACAGTGTAAACTTTCACATAAAACCACCGTAGTTTTTAATCCCTTGTGTGTATGAAAAAAATTATCAATTCGAGTGAATTTCACGATTGAAATGAGTGAAATTAGTATCGAGAATATGTAAATCCTCAAAACAAACTGTTCTCGATACGCTTCGTTCCTCGCTACTCGAACTGACATTTTTTGTTGCTAAAAATCCTTCACAAATGCAATATTGATGAGTTTTTACTCTTTTTCTGTTGCTACTTCGTTTACTTTCATAGCTTCTGCTTTTAAAAGTTCTAATTCAGCAGATGTTATTCCTTCAATGTCTTGGCAATCTAAACAGGTTAAACCTTCTTTTAGCATTACCCATTTTTGTCCTACCATTTTTTTATCGTAAGTATTCGTTACATTGTCCACATCATAAATTAAATCTTTGGTAGATTCATCTAAATAAATAACCTGATACAAAGGCAAATACATTACTAATTCCACTTCTTGCCCTCTAATTTTGTTTTCCTTCATCGTAGAAAAATAATCGGGAAAGTGCATGGTAGAATCGGTAATTTGATACGAATAATTTATTGCTTTAGCTTTATTAAAGGCATCTTTTGGACTATTTCCGTGAGAAGAATAAACTGTTTCAATGATTAAGCTATCGTTTTTACTTTTTTCAATATTCAATTCTACAAATCGTTGATAAAGCAATTCACCGTCTATAGAAATGGCAGTAAATTTATCTTCAAACACTCCTGTACCTGGCAATTGAGGCGGATTGGTTTTAATAGTATATGCAGAAAATTCCGGTGTAATGATTTCGGTAGTTTTAACCTCTTCCTCTTCCGCAAGCTCCACCACAACTTTTGTCCCTACCAAAAATGCTATTATAACTCCTGAAATGAACAATCCTATAAATGACAATCCTACGCTATAATGTGTTTTAATTTTAAACAACATACGAAGCGAAAGCATTATAAGCCCCATTACGGGCACACCAATTAATAAAAACACCGCAATAGATGCTAAGTAAAATTGATCTTCATTAATAAAAATCAAGTTGAAAAACTCGTGAGAAGCTATGGAATAAATACCATCATTAGAAATGGAGAATACGGCAGAAGAACCAAAAATAATACTTAATAAAACCACCAAAAACAAGGTTCCCACCAATAAAAATACTATTCCCAATGCTACACCAAATACATTAAATACTGCTGTAAAAAAAGCGGCAATGGCAGCAACAATATTTTCTAATACTGTACCTGCCTTTTGCACAAACTTTTTGTTGTTCATGTTTTTTAAATGTTCTTCCATTTTATGA
>DATGOR010000289.1:0-30477 GCA_035305805.1 Vicingaceae bacterium
AAAAAACACTTTTTTATATCATAATACTATCGTATATTCGCAGCCCAAAAATTTTATAAATAACAGATAATGGCAGTAATAGGAAAAATTAGAGAAAAATCAGCACTACTATTGATTATCATTGGTGTAGCAATGGTGGCATTTATTTTAGGAGATTTCCTTCAATCGGGACAATCTTTTTTTGCTTCAGGCAATAATAATGTTGGAGAAGTAGGTGATGTAGAAATTTCTGCAAGAGATTTTGACAGAAAATTGAATGAATTTATCGCTCAGTACGAAATGAACAATGGGCCTGCTAATGCTCAAGTAAGAGAAAGTATAAAAGAACAGGTTTGGAATGACATCGTAAGAGAAGAATTGTTAGTAAAACAATTTAAGTTATTAGGTATAGATGTTAGTCCTAGAGAATTAGATGACATGATTACTGGACCAAACCCTCATCCACAAATTAAACAATCGTTTACTAATCCCGAAACAAATGTTTTTGATCCCAACCAGGTGATTAACTTTTTGAAAGGCTTAGACAATATGCCTGAAGAAAGAAAAAGACAGTGGATATTGTTTGAAGAAGGGTTAATTCAAGAAAGAATTAATACCAAATACAACAACATGATTACTAAAGGAATGTTTGCTACCTCTTTAATGATTAAAAACACTTATAAAGAAGAAAATGAAAAGAGAGCTATTAAGTATGTGGTAAAAAGATACAATACCATTGATGATAGCACTATAACTGTTTCTGATGCGGATATAAAAGCTTATTATGATGAGCACAAACATGAATACAAACAAGAATCATCAAGAAATATTGAATATGTGAAATTTCAAGTAGTACCTTCTCCTGAAGATAGAGCAGCTGTTATGGAGCAATTAAAAGAAATTGCTGTTGAATTCAAGAAAGCTGAAAACGACTCTGCTTTTGTAGCATATAATTCTGATTTGCCGGTAAACTTGAATTATTATGGACAAAATGATTTCCCTTACAATCTAGATTCTTCTTTCTTTTTCTCTGAAGTAGGAAGTACGTTTGGACCTTTTGAAGAAAACAATACGTTTGCAGTAGTAAAAATATCAGCTATTAAAATGATGCCTGATTCTGTTAAAGCCAGACATATTTTAATTAGTGCTACTCAACCTGGAGATTCAACCGGATATGAAAAATTAGATTCATTGAAAACAGTTATTAAAGCAGGAGGAAATTTTGCTGAATTGGCGAAAGAACATTCTGACGATGTAGGTTCTGCAGTAGAAGGAGGAGATTTAGGATGGTTTACCCAAGGAACAATGGTTGGACCATTTAATGATGCTTGTTTTAATGGCAACAAAGGAGATTTGGTAATTGTTCAGACTCAATTTGGTTTTCATTTAATTGAAATACAAGACCAGGCTGAAAAAGTGAAAAAAGTAAGGTTGGCTAAAGTAGCGTTAAACATTACTCCAAGCAGTGAAACTTACGATAATGTTTTTGCACAAGTAAGCCAGTTTTATTCTGCAAACAGTTCATCAAGTGAATTTACTGCTACCTATGAAAAAGAAGAAGAAAATTACCAAAAAGGATTGGCTACTTCTATAAAACCGGGAGATAAAACTATTGCTGGTATTGGAAGTGCCAGAGAGTTGGTAAGATGGGCATTTAAAAACGAGCAAGGAGCTATTAGTGAACCATTGCAGTTTGATAATACTTATGTAATTGCACATCTTTCAGAAGTTTTAGAAGATGGAATAGCTCCTTTAGACCAAATAAAAGAAGAATTGAAAGTAGCAGTGATACAAAAGAAAAAAGGAGAACAACTTAGCAAAGAAATGGAAGGATCAACTGATTTAAAGCAATTAGCTGAAACGATTGGTGTTCCATTAAGTACTAATTCAGCAGTAAACTTCGCTTCCTATTCTATTCCGGGTATTGGGCAAGAACCAAAAGTAATTGGTGTTACTGCAGCATTAAATAAAGGAGAAATAACCAAAAAACCTGTTGTGGGTAGCGTAGGTGTTTATATGATTGAAGTAGAAGATGTAACCCCTGCACCTGAATCGGCAGATTATACCAATATTAAACAACAATTAAACAGCAGATACGCTTCTGTTGCTTCCGGAACTTTAGAAGCATTAAAAGATAAGTTTGGCGTAAAAGATATGCGTTATAAGTTCTATTAATTGTTTGAATTAAATCATTTAAAGAGGTTACTTACAATTTTTAAGTAGCCTCTTTTTTTACCTACTAAGGGGTTAGTTTTGTGATGGAACAATTATTATGTTTAAAAAAGTAATTACATATTTTAATTCGTTGTTGCAGCTGTTGAAAAACAAAATGCAGAATGACGAATTGAAAAAATTTACTTTACAATCTTTTCCTTTTTGGGTATCATCTATAGTGGCAGGATTATTAGCTGTTTTTTATTCTAAGCTGTTCCATTGGGTAGAGCAATTGCACGAGATGATGAATTTCCATAAAGCTTGGTGGGTGTTTTTAGCAGCACCGGCAAGTTTCTTTTTGGCTTGGTGGTTGGTGCATAAATTTAGTCCTACTTCATCGGGCAGTGGAATACCTCAGTTGTTGGCAGGCATCCATTTTTCAGGTCAGCGAAGCGGTTCTGCTAATGTGTTAAAGTTACTGAATGTAAAAGTAATTTTTATTAAAATTATTAGCAGTATCACGTTATTATTGGGTGGTGGAGCTAATGGTAGAGAAGGGCCTACCATCCAAATTTCAGGAGCAATTTTTAATACTATTTATCGTTTTGTGCCCGATTTTTGGCCAAAAATCAACCAGCGTTTGATGTTAATCTCCGGTGGAGCAGCCGGGTTGGCAGCAGCATTTAACACTCCTTTAGGGGGAATTGTATTTGCGATAGAAGAGTTGGGGAAAACACACCTAAATGCTATGCGGACCCACTTGTTTACCGCTGTTATTATTGCCGGATTAACGTCTCAATTGTTCTTGGGGTCTTACCTTTACATAGGTACTCCGTTTGTGCCTGAAATGAAAGGTATGGCAATTGTTTATGTCATGCTTACCGCTGTTTTTGCTAGTTTTTTTGGATACCTTTTCTCCTCCATTTTACTAAAAATAATTCGATGGAAAAAAGTGTTAAAACACACACGACAAAAGGCCGCATGGGCAATTCTGATGGGGTTGGTCTTTGCTACTTTGGTCTTCTTTACCGGGAATGCCACTACAGGATCCGGTAAAACAGTAATGGTAGATTTATTATTTAATGAAAATGCTACTACTGATTGGTTTACGTTCCCTTCAAGATTTTTTGCCTCTATCATTACTTACATAAGTGGTGGTGCAGGAGGAATATTTGCTCCTTCACTTTCTATAGGAGCTACACTTGGTGATGAAATTGTTAATTTGTTAGGAGTTCCGGAATTCAAAAATCTTATTATTATTACAGCAATGATTGCTTTTATGACGGGGGTAACCCATGCTCCTTTTACTTCTTTTATTTTAGTTTTGGAAATGACAAACAGACACAATAGCGTATTTTCCATGATGTTGGCTGCTCTTATAGCTATTAGTGTTGCTAAATTACTGCACAAAAAATCTTTTTATGAGCAGTTGGTGGAAGATTATTTGAAATCACCCGATTTTAAACCTAAAGCTGAGAAAAATAAAATAATAGAATAGTGGAAACACAAGAGTTGAAAAATACCGATTATTTAAAGCAATTAGTAATGATTGCCGTATTTTGTTTGTTAGGATTGATGTTGTTTTCGGCAATTGGAAGCATTTTGGCATACATTATTTATGGTATTGAAATTACGCATCCATATAATTATACTCAGCTTACCGGTAATGAATTAGGAGCGTTGAAATTAATTCAAGGATTTAGTGCTGTGGGATTATTTATTGTGCCACCTTTGGTTTTTGCAAAAATCATCAGCTTTCGACCTACGGAATTACTTGGGTTAACACAAAAAATTTCAGTAACTTCAACCGGGCTAATGGTAGTAATTATGTTAGCCATGATGCCATTTTTGTCATTTAGTATTAGTCTTAATAAAGCGTTGGTACTTCCCGAATTTATGCAAGGTTTAGAGCTTTGGATGAAAGCCAGTGAAGAACAAGCTCAACAGCTTACCACCGCTTTTTTAAACATGAACAATTTTACTGATCTATTAGTGATGTTTACCTTAGTAGCTATTATTCCGGCTATTGGAGAAGAGCTATTATTTAGAGGAGTATTACAACAACTTTTTATAGGATGGAATAAAAAGCCACATTTTTCTATTTGGCTGACGGCTATTGTGTTTAGTGCATTACACATGCAGTTTTATGGATTTTTACCAAGAATGTTGTTAGGTGTTGTGTTTGGGTATTTGTTTTTTTGGAGCAAATCACTTTGGTTGCCTATTTTGGCACATTTGTTTAATAACGGATTGGTAGTGGTACTCACGTATTTTTATCCCGAAAAATACTTGGAAAACGACTTGTTGGAAGAACAATCGGAAGCAATGTCCAATAGTTGGATGGTAATATTAAGCATTGCTGTAACGCTTGGTCTGATGTATTGGTTTAAAAAACGTAGCGAACTTACCATTCGTTAAAAAAATCCTGCCGTTCATATAATAAAACCTGCCGTTTGGAGGTTAGCATCAATTATTTCTGATTGAATTGTTTAGTTTTGTAAAACCAAAAATGAAGACCAAATTATTATATATTTTATTGATGTTGTTTTTGAGCGTACAACTTATGGCTCAAGAAGGGATTACCACATTTGGAGTTCAATTTAAACCCATAGTACCTCTAAACTATATTGACGGAGGTAAACAAACTAAAGAACAAACGAACATTAGTTACTCCATAGAACCGAATTTTGGTTATAGCTTTGGGATGGTAGTAAGAAAAGGAATTACCAAAAATATTTCCATAGAAACAGGTATTAACTATTTAAGACGAAACTTTAGCCTCACCATAAACGATAGGGATTCAGCATTTATTAGTGAGTCGCAATTTAGCATGGATACGTATGAAATTCCGGTTTCAGGGTTGGTATATGTGCAGCTGGGTAGAGAAACTTTTATGAATGTATCCGGGGGATTATCCTTTGATATTTATCCCACACCCTTGTTTGTAAATGAGTATGAAGTGTTTGCGAATGCGGTTAATCGTAGAAGTTGGGTGCAAGTGAGTTTAATTGCTAATGTGGGTTGGGAATATCGTTCTAGAGAAAGTGGATATTTTTATGTTGGGTTTTCATTTCATCGCCCGTTTAGTCCACTTATGCAGTCAATTGTAACTTACGAAGCATTTAATCGAAACCAAGAAATGCGTTTTGATTTATCAGGAAATTACCTTACCTTGGATTTACGTTATTTTTTCCATGAAGAAAAAGAGAAAAAAACCGTAAAAAAAGATTTTAGACAACCCAAGCCTGAACATCTAAAAAAGAAAAAACAATAAACGCATTTTTATTCCGCTTAAACATTTCATTATTAGGCATTAACAAATTAAACACATCGTGATTTCTTAAATAATGATTAATATTATAAGGGGATTAAACTTTTTTTTATTTATTTGTAAAAAAGAATCCTTTGTAATATGAAGAAATCAAGCTTTCTTAGTAAGAAAAAAGTCGCAATATTAATTACTTATTTTTTTATGATTAGCACTTTGCCTGCACAGCAAGTGAAAACATTTTTAAATAAAAGTGATTTGGTAGATAATCTTTATGAAATTCCGGAAGATGATTACCAAGGCAGAATTGACTACTTACTAAAAAATATTAATGAAAACGATACTTTGTATCCTGATATGTTAATTCTTTTGTCCTATTATGAAATCCAACAAAAAAATAATGATCAAGCAATAGAATATTGTAACCAAGGTATTAATTCAGATGCATTTAGTATTAAGAATACGTTGTTCAATAATAAAGCGTCAGCACTTTTAGCAGAAAAAAAATATGATGAAGCTTTAAGAACAATTAAAGAAGGATTAAAAGAATATCCACAAAGTGCAAAACTTCATTACGTAAATGGATTAATTTATGAGGCTAAAGAAGACTTTAAAGAAGCTGTTAATTGGTATCAAAAAGCAATAAGACTATCTCCATATAATGCTTCATATCATTATAAGTTGGGAGAAGTAATGTATTATGCAGATTTAGTTTCGCAGAGTGCATTGTGTTTTAATATGTACCTTATATTAAACCCAGACGGAGAAGGTTCACTGAGCGTATTGTCAGCATTAAACACCATGCTTACCACAAAAAATGAGGAGAAAAAATTTGACAAAAAGAAGCTTGAAAATTACCAAACATTTAGTGAGTTAGATGTTTTAGTGAAAAACTATGTTGCATTAAACAATAAATATAAAGTCCCTTCAAAAATTGACTTACCTTATGTAAAGCAATCCCATTTAATTTTATCTTCCTTAAAAGATATTAAGAAGGAAAATGATTTTTGGGGTAATTATTACATTCCGTTTTTTGAACATATTATGAAAAATGATCTTTTTGAGGATTATAGCTATACTATATCATACTCTATTAATAGTGAAAGTAAATACAAGCCTATTGTTATCAAAAATGAACAGAACATTATAAAGTTTATCGATAACGTTTTTACAAAATGGGGTGAAATTATTTCTGAAGAAGCAGTTAGTAAAAACGAAGTAAAGAAAATGCTTTATGACAATAGGGAAATTAGCGGGATAGGAATTGTAAAAAAAGGCACATTAAATGGAAAGTGGAAGACATATTTTTCTAATGGGAGGTTGTCTGCTGAAGGAGAGGTTAACCCAAGTAATAACCGAGAGGGGGATTGGATTTTTTATCATGAAAATGGCAATATAAGTGAAGAAGCTAACTATATTGACGGAAAGTTAAACAAAGTTTATAAAGCATATCACAGTAATGGTCAGTTGTTAAAAGTATTTAACTACGAATCGGGAACACTTGTTGGAGAATATCAACAGTATAATAAAAAAGGAGCATTATTAGAGAAAGGAGAGTATAATAAAGACGGAGAGTTAATTACACAATCTTTTTATTACAATTTAGGAGAAAGTTTTTTAAATTATAATGTGCCATTTAAAAATAATAAAATAGACGGTCTAGTAGAAGTTTTGTATGAAGATGGCAAAACAAAATCAATCATCAATTTTTCTGAAGGGTTAAGAAGTGGTGAAGAAAAAGAGTTTTATAAAACAGGAGAAAAAAAATATATATTTTCTAATCTTAATAACCAACCTGAAGGTGAATATTTCTCTTTTTATGAAAATGGTAATACAGAATCAAAAGGGGCATACAAGGAAGGCGTAATGATAGGAAATTGGCAGTATTATAATTATTACGGAGAAAAAACAGAAGAAGTATTCTATGATGAAAAAGGGAAAAAAACAGGATTGTACAAACAATATGATATTGATGGCATTGTTTATAGTGAAGTAGATTATAAAAATGGAGATCCGGTAGCATATAGGTTTTTCAATAAAAAGGGAGAAACCATTAAAGATGTTAAAAAATCAAAAGGAAGTTTTGAATACGAAGGTTTTTATGCTGACGGAGTAGTATCTACCAAAGGCATTTACAAAACCGACATGGGGAAAGATGGTCGTTGGGAATATTTTACACAGAATGGAGTCTTAAAAAGTGTAGAACATTTTAAAGATGGCAAATTACATGGAGAAGAGATAAATTATTACCCTAATGGCGAAATAAGTGATAAGTGGATTTATAAAAACGATTCGCTAAGTGGATATTATGCTAGCTATTTTTTAAACGGTAACATTTATGCTCAGGGGTGGTATGAACAGAAAAATAGAGTAGGAGAATGGAATTATTATTTTAGCGACACTACTAAAAGCAAAATTTTTTATTACATAGACGGTAAGCTTCATGGAAAGCAAAAATATTTTGATGGAAACAATAAAATCTATTCCATAGAAACTTATCATTTAGGAGACCTCATAAAAACAGAATATTTTGATACTACTCAGGCACTTTATGAAACCATTTATGAAGATTCTATCTATGGAAATAAAGAAGTAATTGTACATTTCTCAAACGGGAATCCTTCAAAAAAATACGATTGTGTTAACGGAATCCTTCACGGAAATTTTTTATCCTATTACCCGGATAAAACATTAAATGTTGAAGGATATTTCATTAATGGAAATAGAGAAAATAAATGGACTTGGTATCATCCTAATGGTAAAATTTCTAGTAAAGGGACTTATTATCAAGGACAACGACATGGGGCGTGGGAGTATTATAGTTTTGAAGGAAATCTTACTCAACGAAGAAATTATCTTTATGGAGAATTAGAAGGAGAGCAAGTGTATTATAATGATGAAGGAGATGTTACTCAAAAAGATAATTATCGGTTAGGAAATCAACATGGTGAAAAAATATTTTATGATAATAACAATAATTTACAGTTGATAAGGTACTATAATAATGGTAAGCTAACAGGATATTCTTACTTAGGAAAAGACGGAAAACTTGTTCCGGAAATTAAGCTTACAAACGAAACAGGTGAAATAGTAGGTTATTATCAAAATGGCAAGGTTTCACGAAAAATGACCTACAACAAAGGTAGTTTTGTTGGAAACTATGAAGAGTATTACCAAAATGGACAAGTGAAAGAAATAGAAAAATACGAAAATACAGAAAGACAAGGGGAGGTAATTACTTATTATGAAGATGGAAAAATTAAAGAAAAGAAAAATTACCACCTAGGTGAATTCCACGGGGCATACGAAGAGTATTATCCAAATGGGAAGCTAAAACTTAGAACCAATTACATTGATGGGGAAATTTATGGATGGTATATGCATTTTAATGATGCAGGAGAACTAACACATAAAAACTACTATATTGCAGATACCTTATACTATTAATGTAATGAGATTATTAATTATAATATTTTGCTTTTTCTTGCCATTAATAGGAATTACCCAAAATTTTCCTGATGAGGTGAATGAGCTAATTGAAAAATACCCATCAGAAAACTTAGTGGGATTGTCATTAGTTGAAAACATAACCATCACAATATCAAAAGAAAATGAGATAGAAATCACATCAGACTTCATGGAAGAAAAAATTTATTTGCAAGAAAATGCAAATATGTATTCTGAAGAAAAAGTTGATGGTTCTTTTTTTCACGAAGTGTCCAATATAGAAGCATCCTCATTTGTATTTGAAAAAAACAAATATAAAGAATTCAAGGTGTCAGATTTTAAAATAAATGACAAGTTAAATTCAAGCATTTTTCATGATGATTCAAAAGAATATTCTTTTTATTTTTCTAACTTATCTAAAGGAGCAAAAACCAAATTGTCTTATAAAACAACTATAAAAAATCCAAGATTTCTTCACGCACTTTTTTTTAAAAATTACTACCCTATAAAAAATCTAACTTTTACCATCACAGTAGATGATAACATTGATTTAGACTTTAAATACTTTAACTTTTCAGACTTTGATGCAAAATATGAATTAGTAACCAAAAAAAATAAAAAGATATACACCTGGAATTTGAAAGATGTGCCTAAATCAAAATATGAAGAAAACTCTCCTTCATTTTATTATAATATCCCACATGTTATACCAGTTATTAAATCGTATAGTATTAAAAATACAACAACTCCACTTCTAGAAACATCATCTGATCTTTATAAATGGTACTTTTCATTATCAGAAGAAATATACAATAACAATGATACTATTGCTGAATTAAAACAGTTGGTTGATAGTTTAACTCAAGGTATGAATTCTGATACAGAAAAATTAAAAGTTATCTATTATTGGGTTCAAGAACATATTAAGTACATTGCTTTTGAAAGTGGATTAGGAGGTTTTGTGCCAAGAAAGGCTTCCACGGTATTCTCAAATAGGTTTGGAGACTGTAAAGACAATTCGAGTATATTGTTTGAGATGTTAAAATATGTTGGTATAAAAAGTTATTTAACTTGGGTAGGTACACGAAGGCTTCCTTATGGTTATTCGGAGCTACCTTCACCAAAAGTAGATAATCACATGATAAATACATGTATTATCGACTCTAATTATTATTATCTTGATGCAACCGGAAGATTTTTAAAATTAGGGCAAAACCCTTCTTTTATTCAAGGTAAAGAGGTTTTAATTGGGATTGACAGCACTAATCACCTAATAAAAAAAATTCCTAGAACTCAAGCATCATTTAATTACAGTTCAGACTCACTGGATTTGGAATTAAAAGGGATGTCTGTTTTTGGTAAATGTAAACATTACCTAGATGGATATACTAAAATAGGATTGTTCAATCAATTAGAGTCAATAAATAAAGATGAGACATTAAAAAAATACTATAGGAGTTATGCCAAAAAAGGCAACAATAAATTTATTATTAATGATTTCCAAGAAATAAACAAGTATAGTTATGATGATCCATTTATTCTTATTTATAACTTTAATATTGATAATTATATAACAACATCCGATAATCATATGTACATCAATCTCACATTACATAAAGATATCCTACCAGAAAAAATTAAAAGTGACCGAGAGCTTCCGATAGAAATGGAATATGGATTTACAAAGAAGTATTTTTATAAACTAAGTATTCCAGAAAATTACGAGGTTGAGTTTCTGCCAAATAATTTATCATTTAATGAAAACGAATTGTCTTATACTATTTCATATAAAATGGTGGATAATACAATTATTTACGAGGCCAGCATTACATGTAATAAATTAATAGTAAAACCATCAGAATTTGATATTTGGAATTCTTTTGCTAAAGAATTACAAAATGCATCAAAAGAGTTAATTGTATTCAAACTAAAACAATAAATATGAAACACCTATTAAATATATTAATCCTTGTAACTTCAATAGCAACACAAGCACAGCACACTCCATTTTATAAATTATATGATTGGGAAAATGATATTTCATCACTTACTAGTTACAGAGATTCACTACCTGAAGAAGAATTAATATACATCAAAAACCTTTCATCGTTTGAATTTTCATATAAAAAAGTAGAAAATAACCCACTAACACAATACGTCTTAATACACAAAAGTATATTATTAAGAAGCGATAATGCTATTGAAGAAAACAACAAAGTTTATATTAGTTTTAATGAAAATACCTCTATATTAACAACTAAAGCTAGAGTAATTACCCCATCTAATAAGATTATTGAACTTGATTCATCTAAAATTTTAACTGCTGTAGATGAAAATACTAACACTACCTATAAGTATTTCGCATTTGAAGGAATTGAAAAAGGCTCCATTGTTGAATATTACTACGTTATAGAAAAAAAACCTTTTTATGAAGGCTCCTACATAACCTATCAAGAAAACCATGCTATTTACAATTATACTTTTCAACTAATTTCCCCTGACAATCTTGTGTTTAAATTTAAAACGCTAAACACAACAGATACCATAACTTCAGATACTCTTGAAAATGGAAAATGGAATTATCATCTAGAAAAAAAATATGTGCCTGCATTAAAATGGGAAAACAACACAAGTTATGAAACCAAGCTACAATCATTATTATTTAAACTAGATAAGAACACTTATACTGGAACCAACGATATATCCTCCTATAGTGGATTAATTCAAAGTCTTTATAAATTTATTTACAGTGATATTGATGATAATACTAAGTTAGTTTCTAAATTTTTAAAACAAACTGACATTAAAAAATCAGCAACAACGCAAGAAAAAATTGTTGCTATTGAAGATTTTATTAAAAAAAATATTGTGCTCAGTAGTAATAACTCCATTCAACAGCACTATGAACTAGACTATATAATATCTAACAAAATAGGTAATGATTATGGTGTGCTTAAACTCTATAGCCAGATATTTAACCATTTAGATATAGAAACAGAATTAGTACTAACTTGTGATCGCTTTGAAAAAAAATTCGATGAAACTTTTGAAGCTTCCACTTTCCTTGAGGACTATCTAATATATTTTCCAGAAGAAGACCAATACTTATCACCTACAAATTTGGCATCTAGGTATGGAGTACCCACCTATATTTATACACATAACTATGGATTATTCATAAAAGAAGTTAGCTTAAACGGTTTTAAAACTGCTATAGGTTCAATCAAATTTATTGAAGCTATTCCTTATGATAAAACAGCTAATAAAATGTTTATAGATGTTTCTTTTGATAAAGACAATATGTTAAATCAGAAAATTTCTATTAAACAGGAGTTGTCAAGCTATTATGCAAAAGACATACAGCCTTTTTATTATTTAATTACAGGAGAGAACAGAGAAAACCTCCACAAGCAAATGTTCACCAATATAAATAGCGAATTAGAACCTCAAAATATTAGAGTTTCTAACCATAATTCTTATGATTTAGGTAGAAAACCTTTTACTATTGAAGCAGATTTTGAAACCGATGTGTTTATTGAGAAAGCAGGTAACAAAGTAGTTTTTGAAATGGGAAACCTAATAGGGCCTCAGGTTCAAATTTATGATAGTTTTGAAAGAACATTGCCCGTTGAATTAGAGTTTGGTAGATATTACTATCGAAATATTGCTATTAATCTTCCTGAAGGATATAATTTAATTAATGCAAATGATATAAATATTAATAATGTGTTTATTGAAAATGGAGATACCACAATGGCTTTCATCTCTAGCTATACCTTAAAAGATGATAAATTGATAGTATTGTGTGAAGAGTATTATAAAAATATTGACATTCCCGTTGAACAATATCAAGAATACAGAAAAGTAATTAATAGTGCCGCAGATTTTAATAAAATAAAGTTAATTTTTGAACCAAAACAATAATTACTTCCTATAAGCCAAAAGTTTTTCTACGTACTTGCCAATAATGTCAAACTCAAGGTTTACAGTATCTCCCGGTTTTAGTGTTTTAAATGAGGTGTGTTCAAAGGTATAAGGAATAATACATACAGAGAAATTATTGGTGGTTGAGTTAACTACAGTTAAACTTACACCATTAATGGTAATAGATCCTTTTTCAACCGTAATGTGTCCTTTTGCTTCGTGGGCGATGGTAAACATCCAACTGCCATTTTCGTCTGTAATGGATTCACAAACACCTGTTTGATCAACATGCCCTTGAACTACATGGCCATCAAATCGACCGTTGGCAGCCATGGCTCTTTCCAAGTTAACTAAACTGCCAACAACTAAATCTCCCAAGTTGGTTTTGGCTAACGTTTCTTTAATGGCAGTAACCTTGTAAACATCATCAACAATATCAACTACCGTAAGACAAACTCCATTGTGAGCAACACTTTGGTCAATTTTAAGCTCATTGGTAAGACGACTTTTTACTGAAAAATGAATGTTATTGCCTTCTTTTTCAATGCTGATAATTTCCCCTAAATCTTCAATAATTCCTGTAAACATACTATGGTTTTGAAATTCCTTTATTTCTTAGCAAAGTTACAAATCCTTTAATTAAGCGAGGTTTTATCCCCTCAAGGGTGATTTCATTTACTTTACATAAATAATAATAGGTGCCGTCCGGAACTGCTGTTCCGCTTTCTTGGTGAGTACCATCCCATTTAAAGTCGGGTTCGGTAGTTTGATAAATCACTTGTCCCCAACGATTATAAACCTCCAAATCTATAGAGGAAACATATTTAAATGGAAATGCTTGAAAAAAATCATTCATACCATCACCTCCGGGTGTAAATATATTAGGAAGATTATAACTAGGGCAGTTATCTACACAAACAGAATCGCTAAAAACACTTTCATTGCCAACGGAGTCTATCCCTGTTATCACATAACACCCGGCTATAGAAAACAAACTGGTATGTAGATAGTTGGAAACATTATTATCGTTGATAGTTGTAATTAATTCGTATTCACCTTCTAAACTGTCTTTTTTATAGATATTAAAACTTAGCACATCATCAGCACAGGTACTAAAAAAGGTTTGCCAGTTTAATTCGTTTTGCTGTAGTTCACAATCTGCATCTACTGTTAAAACAGGAGGACATGGAATTACATTGTCAACAGGTTCGCCACAAATTTCTTGTGAGTAGTTAATGATAGGAGAGATAATGTTGGGAGAAGAGTAACCTCCTATGCTTTTAACTTTATAACAGTAAGTGTTTAAGTTAGACAAGCCGGAGTCAATGTAAGTAGCATTAGACGTAATGTCTAAGGAATCAAAGTTGAGAGTAATGGGGTTTTGTTTGTAAATGACATGTTGGGTATTTGCCCAAGGCACATTTTCATTCCAAACTAATGTTAATTGATTGTCGGAAGGAATCAATGTAAGATAAATAGATGAAGCAACAGTAGATTTCCCCATTAATTCTCGAGTATTATTGGTTAGATTGTAAATGTCAATACGGTAGTAATACTGAAAATCTTTGGTGTTGAGGTTGATGTCGGTATAAGTAGTATCGTTTATACTTGCCGTAGAGTCTATCAGTACCATGTTGGTTGAATTTTGAGTCCCTCTGTAAATTAAATAACGATAAGGTCCCGGATAAATATTTGTATCATGTTCTGTTGGCTTAGACCACTCCACATAAATATCTCCGGTACTAATGTCTGTAGAATTTACACTTACATGCGTTATGATAGGGACATTTTTCTTTAACTGCCCACAAGCTTCATCGGAAGCAATACTTTTGGCTCCATCAGGATAAATGGCATAAACTCGGTAGCAATAATCTTCACCGGGAATTAATCCCTGTCCCTGATTATTGTCTGTATAAGAAGTGTCGTTAACACTGCTCGTTTGTCCAATATATTGATAACCTGCTATGGTAGGAATACCTGTTTCGCATGTGCTTGGATTCCAAGTGGAATTTCCTCGCCTTCTATAAACATGATATCCAATGGCATTAGTGCAAGTTGGGCTCCAATCTAATTTAATGGAGTTGGGTTGTACGGTAGTAGTTAGGTTCTGAATTTTAGGGCCGATTACTCTTATGGTAGTAGTTTGATAATCAACTAAATTTGTAGTATAAGAATCTGTCGCTTTAAAACTAACGTAATAAGGTGTTTTTCTAACATTAGAGCAGTTGGTTGCCCAATTAAACAATCCTGATGTAGAGGTAGAAGGAGCAGTAGTTTGCTGAAAAATAGCTGAATTGGGCAAGTTATAAGGTATTCCGGTAGAAGTTAAAGTAACTGCTGAACTTCCTGTGGCAGTAACGTTAATATTTAAAGTGTTTCCGGCAACAATACAAGTGTCTGCTACGGCAGTAATATTAGGGGGTGGTGGACACCCTGCCACAACTGTAATCTGCATATCTCGCAAAATAGCTCCTATCCGTTTTCCATTTCTAAACTCTTCAATTAAGATAGCAATGTTGTATTCCCCTACCATTGTTGGAGCATTCCATATTAAATCTCCGTTGGAACTATTGATGGTTAAAAAATTTGATGCATTAGGTAGTGTATATCCCGGAATTTGAGCACCCCCCTGTGCACGACTTCTGTCGATAGAGTAATACAAACTGTCTCCATCAGGATCAACTGCTCCCGGGTTGTGAATGTATATCTGATTTACACACGCATTATCAATGGGGGGATTTAATAATTGTGGAGAATTGTTTACCCCTTGAAAAGGATTAATGTAAAGTTGTGTTTCTAAATAAAAAACAATGTTTACCGAGTTAGGAATATTAATAATATCTTCGTTACGATTAGGGTCTTCAACACTAATGGTGTAAGGGGTTGGGCTTGGCCCGGGGTAAGTATGTTGCCCTACATAAATATTTTTTTTAATATCATTTCCTAATGGCGTTCCACTTAGTCTGGTTAATGAATCCATGGGAGAATTGTCACCCCACGAAATGGCTAATTCCGGTCTATCGGCAGGGCTAGAATCTTTGGTGTAAGTAGTTACAGTTACTTCGTAAGTTAACCCCGAAACATGGGTGTAAGAAATTTCTCCCGCACGATTGTGAGTAGCATAGGCAACCGAAGAGATTGCTAAAAATACTATGAATAGGAGTTTTTTCATTAAAAAAAAATCGAAATATAAAATTACGCATTTTTGATTTCATGGTATGGAATTAACTTTAAAATACGTTAAAATCAGTAGAAAAGCATATAAAACCGTAATTTTGATTTTCATTAAAAATTAACTTTTCAAAGTATGACTATCTTATTAAAAAATGCCCAAATCGTTAATGAAGGCAACATTACTACAGGGCATATTCTTATTGAAAACGAAATAATTAGTCAAATTTTCAATGAACAAGATGATTTGAAACAACTAGTTGAAAATACAGAGGTAATTGATTTAAAAGGAAAGCACGTTTTTCCGGGAGTAATTGATGATCAAGTACATTTTAGAGAACCGGGCTTAACTCACAAAGCAGAGATTTACACTGAATCTAGAGCTGCAGTAGCTGGAGGAATAACCTCATTTATGGAAATGCCTAATACGGTTCCTAACACACTCACTCAAGAACTATTAGAAGAGAAATATGCTATTGCTGCTAAAAATTCTGCTGCCAACTACTCTTTTTTTATGGGCGCTTCTAATGATAACTTGGAGGAAGTACTTAAAACTAATCCTAAAAATGTGTGTGGTGTAAAAATTTTTATGGGCTCCTCTACCGGCAATATGTTGGTAGATAAAAAAGAGGTATTGGAGAATATTTTTGCCAAATGCGAAATGCTTATAGCCACCCATTGTGAAGATGAAGACACCATCATTACCAATACTGAAAAATACAAAGCCAAATATGGAGAAGAGGTGCCTATGTCATGCCATCCCGAAATTAGAAGTGAAGAAGCTTGTTACAAATCTTCCTCTTTTGCGGTGGAATTAGCTAAAAAACACAATACCCGATTACATGTATTACACATTTCAACAGCCAAAGAATTAACACTTTTTGATAATACTTTGCCACTAAAAGATAAGCGTATTACTGCAGAAGCTTGTATTCACCATCTTTGGTTTTCTGATGAAGATTATGATGAAAAAGGAACACTCATTAAATGGAATCCGGCAGTAAAAACCAAAGCAGACCGAGATGCTATTTTGCAAGGGGTATTGGACAATAAAATTGATGTGATTGCTACCGACCATGCTCCACATACTTTGGAAGAAAAATCGAACAGTTATTTTAAAGCACCTTCAGGAGGTCCACTGGTACAACATGCTTTGGTAGCCATGTTAGAGCATTATCACAATGGAAAAATTAGTCTGGAAAAAATTGCTGAAAAAATGAGCCATGCTGTTGCCGATATCTTCCAGATAGAAAAAAGAGGTTATATAAAAGAAGGGTATTTTGCAGATTTAGTGGTAGTGGATTTAGATAACCCATGGACGGTTGCTAAAGAAAACTTGTTTTACAAATGCAGATGGTCTCCCTTTGAAGGGACTACTTTTAAATCGAAAGTGTTGCAAACTTTTGTAAATGGCAACTTGGTGTATAATTTTGGAGAAATAGACGATGACATCAGAGGAAAAAGATTGACATTTAATCGTTAAAAATTAAAAATATGAAATTAACTTTTTTAATAGTTGCTGTGCTTTTATTTTGTTCGAGCTGTAACTCCACAAAAAGCACTACTACAGAAAAAACAACCACTACTACCCCTTCCCCTACAGAAGATAAGCCTCAAATGGACTCAAGTGGAAGATATGTGAAGTAAGTAGTATTATGATTATGTTGTGGACTTGTTTTTCTATATAACTGACTTAAAAGTAAAAATCTTAGATTTTAGCATCAAAACTTAAGCATCATAATTTTATACAAAAGACATAAGCGGCTCGTCATTTTCTGTTAAGATTAAGTATTTTTGTAAAAAAATTATTCATTAAAAAATATAAGATATGTATCCACCAGAATTAGTAGCCCCCATGAAAAGTGAACTTACAGAAGTAGGTTTTGAAGAATTAGTAACTCCGGACGCTGTAGATAAAGCTATTACAGCTTCAGGAACTACCTTTGTTTTAATAAACTCTGTTTGCGGATGTGCTGCAGCCAATGCTCGTCCGGCAGCTCGTATTGCAATTACCAACGATAAACGTCCGGATAGAATAACAACTGTTTTTGCAGGCGTTGATGCTGAGGCAGTAAATCAAGCGAGAAAATACATGTTGCCTTACCCACCATCATCTCCTTCTATGGCTTTATTTAAAGATGGTAAATTGGTGCATTTTATTGAAAGGCATCATATTGAAGGAAGACCGGCAGAAATGATTGCGGAAAATTTAGCAGCAGCTTTTAACGAATATTGTTAATAGCAATTACTTCGTAATTATGTATATTTGAGCAATAAACGTCCTACTTTCACTTTATCGATATGGCATTAAAACAATCATTAAGTTTCAAACTTCAACAAAAGTTATCGCCACAGCAAATTCAGTTGATGAAGTTGTTGCAATTACCTACGGTTGCCCTCGAACAGCGTATTAAAGAAGAGATGGAAAGCAATCCGGCATTAGACGAAGGTAAAGAGGAAGAAGAAGAGTTTGAAATCAATGAACATGATGAGTATGAAGGTGCAGAAAGAAGTGAAGCTGAAAAAGAGTTTAATTTTGATGATTATGTAGATGATTCAGATACTCCTACCTATAAATTAACGGCTAATAATCATAGTAAAGATGATGAAGATAAGCAAGTTCCTATTAGTGTAGGAGCAAGCTTTCAGGAGAGTTTAGAAGCTCAAATAAATTTATTTAATTTGGAGGAAGAAGACCATGCAATCGCCCTTCATTTAATAGGTAGTTTAGATGAAGCAGGGTATCTTCGTAGAGACATTAATGCGGTGGTAGATGATTTGGCTTTTACGCAAAACATCATGACCGATAAAGAGCATGTAGAAAAAATGCTCCAACTTATTCAACACTTAGATCCTCCCGGAGTAGGAGCCAGAAGCTTACAAGAATGTTTGTTGGTGCAACTAAACCGCAAAAAAAATCAAACACTTATTCTTCGTAACGCTAAAGAAATAATAGAAAATTACTTCGATGAATTTTCAAAAAAACACTATACTAAAATAATTGACCGTTTAAATATCTCTGAAGATGACTTGCGTTTGGTGATAGAAGAAATATTAAAACTAAATCCCAAACCCGGCAACTCATCGGCAGAAGGCATCAAAGTAGTTCAACATATAGTTCCTGACTTTGTGCTAACGGTAGAAGATGGTGAAATTGATGTAACGCTAAATGGCAGGAACACACCTGATTTAAAAGTAAGTCGTTCTTACAAAGAAATGATAGAAGGCTATAAAGCTCAGAAAGAAAAACCGAGCAAAGCCCAAAAAGACGCATTGATGTTTGTAAAGCAAAAATTAGATGCTGCCAAATGGTTTATTGATGCTATAAAACAACGTCAGCATACCTTATTACTTACAGTAAATGCCATTGTAGAAAGACAAAAGAATTACTTTTTGGAAGGAGATGAAACCCTCATAGTTCCTATGATATTAAAAGATATTGCTGAAGAAATTGATATGGATATTTCTACCGTATCAAGAGTAGTGAATAGCAAGTACATTCAAACTCCTTACGGAACGTTTTTATTAAAAACCTTTTTTTCAGAATCATTAACAACCGATAGTGGGGAAGAGGTGTCGAGCCGTGAGGTTAAAAAAATACTACAAGATGCGGTGGAAGATGAAGATAAACGCAAGCCACTAACGGATGAAAAACTTTCTAAATTATTGAATGACAAAGGCTATAACATTGCCCGAAGAACTATTGCTAAATACCGTGAACAGTTGAATATTCCCGTTGCTCGATTACGAAAAGAAATATAATTGAGAAGCATGAGGTTAGCTGCAAAAATTATATCTATACTCTTCAACCCGCTATTAATGCCCACTTTAGGGCTTTTTTTGCTTTTCAATACCGATACTTATATAAGTTATGCTATTCATTTTAAGCTGAAACAATTTACCATATTATTTGTTGCATTGGTAACTTTTATTATACCCTTGTTGGCAGTTTTATATTTAAGAAATAGAGGTGTAATTACCAGTATTGAAATGTATGAGCCAAAAGAGCGTATCATTCCTTATGTGCTAACTACAGTTTCGTATGTTTTTACACTTTATATATTGAAACAAACAGCTGTAATTCCAATTATTTTCACTTTTATATCCGGAGCTACTTTTGCCATTATTATTGCTTTTATTATCAATTTAAAATGGAAAATAAGTGCTCATGCTATTGGTATTGGAGGGATTTTTGGGGCATTTTTATGTGTAGCTTTTAGGTTGCAAGCAGATGTAAGTATTTTTATTGTTTCCGTTTTATTGGTATTTGGACTGGTGGCTACGGCTCGACTAATACTTAATGCTCATACTCCATCGCAACTTTATGCCGGGTTTTTATTGGGAACGTTTACTCAACTCATTGTGTTTTATTTTTAGCGATTAAAAAATTAATTATGCAACAAACCGAAGACATTATTTTTGGCATTCATCCTGTGGTAGAAGCTATTCAATCGGGAAAGGAAATTGATAAGATTTATATTCAGCAAGATATTAAAGGGACAGGAATTACGGAGTTACGAAAAGCAATAAAAGAACATAAAATTCCATTTTCGCACGTTCCTGTTTTTAAATTAAATAAACATGTAAAAGGCAACCATCAGGGGGTAATTGCTTTTGTTTCACCTATCGCATTTGCCAATTTAGAAATGTTAGTGCCTTCTTTATTTGAACAGGGAAAAACTCCATTAATATTAATATTAGACAGGATAACAGATGTAAGAAATTTTGGAGCCATTTGTCGAACAGCTTACTGTGCAGGAGTTGATGCAGTAGTTATTCCTAAAAGAGAATCGGCTCAAATAAATGCTGACGCTATGAAAACCTCTGCCGGAGCTTTAAATTATATACCGGTATGCAAATCTGATAACTTAACAGATACCGCTTATTTTTTACAATCAAGCGGGATACAAATAGTTGCTTGTACCGAAAAAACGAATGAGTTGATTTACCAAGCAGATTTTTCTCAGCCAACAGCAATTATTATGGGAAATGAAGAATCGGGCATAAGCAATCAATTAATGAAATTGGCCGATGCTAAGGTTAAAATTCCTATGCTCAATGAATTTAGCTCGCTTAATGTTGCTAATGCTTCTGCCATAATTGTTTACGAAGCAGTGAAACAAAGAAGTGTTTAACGCTTATTGGATGGAGCTTGTTCCATCAATAACTTGGTGTAGCTTTTGTTTTGAATCTTGCTGTCGAGCCAAAGAATAAAGTTAAAGTAATCTAACGCAATTTTTTCATTAGGGTGCTCTTTAAAGACTTTTAGTAAGTTTTCTCTAAAATTAATGAATTGAGTTTTTTGTTTTTCTAAATTTTTAGACTTCACCAATTTTCTCATATCTGTAAGAAAAACCGTTTCTAGCTTAAAATCTCTCTTGCTTACCGTTAAAAATCGTTTGGTAGATTTAATGTTGTATTCCAAAAGTTCAATATTATTCAACTCGAAATGAATGACTAAATTCACTAATCGCGCAAAAGAATAAACATCATCTCTCAACCCCGGTTTGCTTTCGTTTAATACTAAATTGATATAACGTAAAGCATTTTTTAAATCATCTGTAAAGAAATAAATACGAGCAATGTTATAGTAAAACAGCATCTCTTCCTCTTTGTTAATTTTTCCTTTAAAGCGTTGAAGTCCTTCTATTACTTTAGGGATAACAATTTTAGCGGCTTTACTGTAATCTCGCATTCTAATGTAAACATTTAGCTCGGCATTAAATGGAATAGAAAATAATTTCAGCTGAATATCCATACTTTGAAAAGCTTGTTTACTAGATAGACTTTTCATTTTGTCGATTAGTGCAAATGTTTCTTTCCATTCGCCTTTACCTAAATGTACGTACATCAAACTGTTTAATGCTCGAATATACCTTTTGGGCAATTCTTGCATAATGGACGGATTGTCTTCCATTATTTTTACAACACGGCTAAAGTTCTCGTAAGCTACTTTTAAGTTTTGTTCTGTAACCGCACAAAGTCCTTTAATAGAAAGGCAAGCCGTTGCAGCTTTTATAGAATGAGCAGTTCCTTTTTTTACTATAAGCGGATGATTGGCAATGTTTTTAATTTCATCGCTACCTTCAATATTTCGTGCAAACCCACTTTTACGAATGATAAAATTAATCTTAGAGTAGAGTTTTTGATATTCGGCAATGTTTCTAAGTTTTTCCAAGCAATCGGTTTCTTCCTCAATTAAACTTTCCATATTTACCTTAAACTTGTTATCTAAGAAGGCTTCCTCAATCAGCTTTTTTTCCCAATCAATTAAATCTAGTAAAAAGTAAAACTTTTCATAACTATATGCTATGGCTTTTGCTCGCTGGATGTGCTTAAAACACTCTGCATACAATGCTTTGTTAAATAGTAACTCAATGTTTCTTAAGTTCTCTTGAAGGATGGAGGCAGCAGAATTATCAGAATAAAAACTTCTCAAACTTTTAAGAATAAGTTTGTATAAATGGTTTTTTTCCGATGGCAAATGCTTGATGAATTTCTCACCTTTTAATTTTTCTTTTACTTCCTCTTCATCATAATCTTCCATGCCCTCAATGCAGTCAAATAATTTCATGTAATTTTTGTCTCCTGTTTGCAAAGAAGACATTAATTTAAAATATCTTTTTTCTGACTTTGTGAGTGACTGAATAAGGTAAAAAAGCTCTTTAGAAGGTTTCATCTTTTTACGTGTTTTTCGCTAAAAAATTACTTATAACTATTTTAAATAGTGATGTTTAAAAAACATATCAATAAAGAAAATATTTGTTAGCATTACAATATTACTAAAAAATAATTAATGTTATAAAAGTCAACTATTTTATAAGGGGATGTTAATTTTTTTAATATTAACGCAGTTGGGATACGTTTGGATGCTTCAATATGGTGTTATTTTCGTCAACTTGCTTATATTTGGAGACAAACTTCACTTGATGACACATTAATAACTATGATTAAAAAAATATGTATATTCCATTTAGTATGGATGACGATGGCTACTGTTTTGTTAGCTCAGCCAAATAAAAACTCGTATTCCCCCTATCAAAAAGCACTGAATAGCAGAAGTGATACTGTTGACATTATCAATTATCAGATTAATTTATCCATTATGGATTTTACAGGTAAAACGATGAGCGGAAATTGCAAGGTGTCTTTTTTAGCTAAAGTAAATGGCGTAGGGCATATTGATTTAGATTTACTAGAATTAACTGTTGATTCAGTAAAAGATGCTTCTAATAATACACTAACATTTACCCATAATGATACGCTGTTGAGCATTACATTGTCCAATGTTTTAAATGCAGGAGATAGTAGTGCTGTAACCGTTTTTTATGGAGGTACTCCTGTAAAAGATAATAGCGGTTTTGGAGGTTTTTATTATGAAAATAATTATGCGTATAATTTGGGGGTTGGATTTAATGCCGATCCACATAATTTTGGGCGAGTTTGGTTTCCTTGTTTCGATAATTTTGTTGAACATTCTACCTATGAGTTTAACATCACTACTTCAGGGGGTAAAAAAGCTCATTGCAACGGCATATTGGTTAAAGATTCGGTAATATCCGGTGATACAATAGTAAGAAAATGGGTAATGGATGAGCCAATTCCAACTTACCTTGCATGTGTTGCTGTATCGGATTATACTACTGTTTATCAAAATTTTTTAGGAACAACAGGCGTTATTCCTGTAGAATTAGTTGCCAGACCACCAGATACTACTGCACTTAAAAATTCATTTGTTAATTTAGAACAAGCTTTAACTATTTACGAAAATCAATATGGCCCTTATCTATGGAGTAAAATTGGTTTTGTACTAGTCCCTTTTAATAGTGGAGCAATGGAACACGCTACCTGCGTAGCATATCCTAGAGCTGCAGCCAATGGCACACTTGCTTATGAAACATTAATGGCTCATGAGTTTGCTCATCATTGGTGGGGAGATTTAGTAACTTGCGAAACTTCCGGAGATATGTGGATAAATGAAGGAATGGCAACCTATTCTGAGCATATTTTTACTGAGTTTATGTACGGAAGAACTGCTTATATGAATGACGTAAAAGAAAATCATAAAAACATTTTACAATGGGCTCATATTGATGATGATGGTTTTAGAAGTTTAAGCAACATGGATCATGCTTATACTTATGGCACACACACTTACCAAAAAGGTGCTTCGGTAGCTCACAATATGAGGGCTTACTTAGGTGATTCTTTATTCTTTTATGGATTACAAGAAGTATTAGACAGCTTTAAGTTTAAAAATATCAATCCCGCTGAATTTAAAAACAAATTAACAGCTGCTACAGGCATAGATATGACTAATTTTTTTAATGATTGGGTATTACAGCCCGGCTATTCCAATTTTAAAGTGGATTCGTTTGATGTGGCTTTAAACTCACCCAATTATGATGTTACTTTATATGTGCAACAAAAATTAAGAGGAGCTACCAATTTTCATATAGGAACACCCCTTGAAGTTACTTTTTATGACAACAATTGGAACAAGCATACCGATTTTATTGTGGCATCGGGACAATACAGCTCTGCTCAAGTATCTGTGCCTTTTCAGCCAACATTGGTTATTCTTAATGAAAGTAATTTACTAAATCAGGCTAGAACTGATAATACAATGATAGTGAACAATACCTTTGGACTACAAAACCAAAATATGTCTATGTTGTTATTAGGCGTTAATTCCATTTCAGATTCTGCTTTGTTGCATATAGAGCATCATTGGGTAGCCCCTGATTCGGTTAAGAATAATGTAAATAATTATCGGTTATCTACCAGTAGGTATTGGAGTGTGAAAGGGTTGTTACCCAATGATTTTCATGCTACTGCACGATTTGAATTTAGCGGAATGTCAAGTACGGGTTTTTTAGACCAAGATTTGCTTTCGGTATCAAACGATAGCATTGTATTGCTTTATAGAGAAGGAGCACATGACGATTGGCAAGAATATCCATATTATACCAGAACTACCGTTTCTACATTACCTTTAGGCTTTTTTGCTGTAGATAGTTTATTAATGGGAGAATATACATACGCTAATAGTCCTAATGCAGTAGGGATTAATGAGCAAATAGTAAACAATAATGCTTTCACTTTATATCCTAATCCAACAAAAGGATGGTTTAAAATGCAAGCAAAAGACAACGACCATCAATTAAAACAACTTTCGGTATATAGCATTTCCGGTAAAGAGGTGCACCACCAAAACTTTACTAATACTATAGAAATAAACACCCAAAATTGGGAAAAAGGTAGCTATATCATCACGGTGTTTTCGGAAAATAAACTTATTTATACAGAAAAGTTGATGGTTCAATAAATATCAAATCTATCTTTCGGGCGTTCGGTGTTGTTCCAATTAAAGCCTTTTAAGACTAAATCTTTTGGTGAAGGATTGTTGATAGGATAAAAAGTGCCTTCCGGATCTTTAATAAAGGTTAATGACTTTAGGGTGTTATCTTCCAAAAAGATGAGCATATTATTTCCGGTTGCTTTGTTTACACCGATGTATTTATTGTCATCATCCTTAGCAAAGTAAATGGTTTCAGCTTGCTTCATTACATTAATTTTATACAATTGCTTCTCTCTAAAAAAACCAATCATATTGTTACCCTTTACTTGGTTGTAATGTGGGTAAATAGAATCAGCTTTAGATATAATAAAGGCATTATCATCCATGTAAATAGCATCAATTTTTTTATTGGCCATTTGTAAGTAAATAAAGTCTGCCGTCAGTTGGTTTTCTTCCGACCAAATAACAGGAAGGGTATAAAAATTTACCGTAGAATCAGCAAAATTATAGACTACTGAATCCGCCTTGCCTTGCATATCAGTTTTAAAAAACTTCACATCGTGGTAAGCCAATAAATTTCTGAGGGTATCACTTTTTAATGTGTCGGAGGTAAGACTATCTATATGATGTTTGTAACTAGCATATATCTTAAATGTATCAGCATGTAAAAAAAGCGTGTCGTTATCCAATACCTGCATCATCAATGCTTCTTGAGTAATTACAGCACTATCTTTTTGTTCAAAAAATTTTACATCATCTCCTAAAAGGTGCAATTTTTCGGTAGTATCGCTAATAATGGCGTTGCAAGTGATTTTTCCATAACCATTGTTTCTGTCGTAATAAATAGTGTCTCCGAAAATAAATTTATTGTCGGAATAGATGTAAGAGTCTTTATAAAAAGTAGAAGTATTGTTTTTAGTGTTATACCATCCATCTTGCGTATAAATAAAATTATCATTACTTATAATGGTGGTTTTTCCTAAAAAATAAACGGTTTCGGTGGGAGTATGAAACCGTAATGTGTCGGCAAAAATTTTATATTGAGGATTGGTTAATACTACATTTTCTTTAAAATAAAACGATTGCGTTTCTGTATGGTAATATCCTTTTTCAGAAGTAAGCGTATCTTGTTGTTGTCTGCTTATCATTTCACCACCATTGAAATAATAGGCTACATTACTTGTTCTGTCGTAATCTAAAAACTTGGTAGTAAGTGTTACGTCTTTATTGAGTAACTGAATATTACCTCTAAGGATAGCTTTTTTGGTATTTCCATAATATATCAATGAATCTCCTGTAAGTTGAAGTGAATCGCCCTGAGTAATTTTCACATTACTGTAGGCATGCATGGAGTTTGTTTCGGAAAAAACATAGGCACTATCACAAAACATTAGTGCATTATCATGTTTTAGTTGCACATCACCAATCAGTTTTTTTGCTTTTTGACCGGTAGATTCGTCATACTCCAATGAATTTGCATTAAGAATTTCTATTTGAGCTGCTTTTTTCTGTCCTAACAACCAAGTGCATTGCCCAACAAAAAATAAAAACAATAGTAATTTTAATGAGCGGTTAGTCATTGTTGGAGTCATCTGAAACAGAGTAGGTTTTAAGCTAAAACGTTATCTCTATAAATGGTTTGAGTTCTATCCGGACCTACTGAAACAATAGTGATAGGAACATTTAGTTCTTGCTCTAAATATTCAATATAATCGGTAAGTTCTTGCGGCACATCATTCATGGAACTTAGTTTAGTCAAATCTTTTTTCCAGCCTTTTACTTTTTTGTAAATGGGTGTAATGTCTTTAGAAACGATATCGTAAGGCATATAATCTATGGTTTCTCCATCCATTTGGTAATGAGTACAAACATAAATGTCATCAAAATCACTCAATACATCAGCTTTCATCATAATCAGTTGAGTAACTCCGTTAATCATAATGGCATATTTCAAGGCCGGTAAATCTATCCATCCGCACCTTCTAGGTCTGCCTGTTGTAGCACCAAATTCATTCCCTGCTTTTCTGATGGCTTCTCCTGTTTCGTCAAACAATTCGGTAGGGAATGGACCGCTACCAACACGGGTACAATAAGCTTTAAATATTCCGTAAACTTCACCAATCTTATTAGGAGCAATGCCTAATCCGGTGCAAGTTCCTGCGGTAGTAGTGTTGGATGAGGTTACGAAGGGGTAAGAACCGAAGTCTATATCAAGCAATGTTCCTTGTGCCCCTTCTGCCAAAATAGTAGCGTTTTCGTTTATTTTTTTATTCAAAAAATGTTCACTGTCAATAACCGTAAGTTGTTTTATGGTTTCAATTCCTTGGTAGAAATCATTTTCCATTGGAGTCAAATCATACTCATATTCATAAAACTTTAGTAACTCTTTGTGTTTTGCAACCAATTTGTTGTATTTTTCTTTAAAATCAGGTTCAAAAATATCGCCTACCCTGAGTCCGTTTCTGCCTGTTTTGTCCATGTAAGTAGGGCCAATTCCTTTTAGTGTAGAACCTATTTTCTCTTTTCCTTTGGACGCTTCTGAAGCTGCATCTAACAATCGGTGGGTAGGTAAAATTAAGTGTGCTTTTTTAGAGATAAGTAGCTGTTCATTAATGTTTACGCCCATCTTTATCAATGCATCTATCTCTTTTTTTAGCACCACGGGGTCAATTACTACTCCGTTTCCAACAACATTATTTACACCTTGGTGAAAAATACCGGAAGGGATGGTGTGTAAAACATGTTTAATACCATCAAACTCTAAGGTATGACCTGCATTTGGACCACCCTGAAAACGAGCAATTACATCGTATTTTGGAGTAAGAACATCAACAATTTTTCCTTTTCCTTCGTCTCCCCACTGGAGTCCTAACAAAACATCTACTTTCATTTTTATTTTTTTACGGTAATATTAATTTATGATTTTTATTTGATTTAAACTTGGAAAACTCCCGATTAAGGTTCCAAAATTTGTTTGGATGATTTTATCATGTCTTTAGCATCGTCTATACTCAATGCTATATTAAACACGTTGCTAAGCTTGGTAATAACTAATAACTGATTGATTTTTTTAGGTATGTTTACCACAAATACTTCCCCATTTCTATTCCTGGTTTGTGTTAAAATAGAAATGAACACACCTAATCCGGAACTGTTCATGTATTCCATTTGCTGTAAATCTAAAATAATGGTATTAATGCCTTCATTGTAGTAAAAATCTATTTCGTTAAGCAATTCTTCTGCTTGTTGTTTTGAATTTAAACTACCGGATAAGGCTATTATTAACAATTCATCTTCTTTGGATATGGAAAAAGCGAAACTCATTTTTTGGTGTTTTTTACTCCATAAAAATTGAGTGAATGATGCATAATAGTAATGTCAAACATCTCTTGGAGCGTGTTTTTAATGTTTTGAATTCTAGGGTCGCAAAACTCAATCACTTCACCATTGCTAAGAATAATGTGGTCGTGTTGTTTTGAACCGTAAGATTTTTCGTATTGAGCAATGTTGTTGCCAAATTGGTGTTTTCTTACCAAGTTAGCAGCTAAAAGCAATTCTATGGTGTTATAAAGGGTAGCTCTGCTTACACGGTATTTTTTATTTTTCATGGAAAGATAAAGTTCTTCCACATCAAAATGATCGTCATTAGCGTATATTTCTTGGAGTATAGCAAAGCGTTCGGGAGTTTTTCTATGTTTATTCTCCTCCAAATAGTTGGTAAATATTTGCTTTACTTTTTGTTGAGTTTCTTCGGTTGAGCTCATGACAAATTATTAAACAGTAAAATTAATTAATTTACTTTATATCCTTCCTAAAATATTGCGTAAAGATTTGAAGATTTATTAACGAACAAACGGCTTTGTTAATAGTTCATCAACATAAAGTATTTTATTAATTTTGCAATGAAATTATGGAAAAGGAAATAATCAATAGAGTAGAAAACAGCAGCTTAATTCAATTGAATTTAGATGATTTTTATCCTCAGGGAGAGCGAGTAACTTTTGATATTACTCCTTTTTTGGAACAGGGGTTAATTCTAAAGGAAAAATCATTTAGAGAAGCTGTAAAATTGACCGATTGGTCTGTTTATGACAATAAATATGTGGCTGTTTTGTTTAAAGAAGATGCCATAGTTCCGCTTTGGGCATATATGCTGATTGCCTCTAAACTGACTGAAGTTGCTCAAAAAGTGGTGTTAGGAACACTATCGGAATTAGAAGCCGCTATATTTGATGATGTTTTTGCATCCATGGATGTCGCTCCTTACATTAATAAAAACATCATTTTAAAAGGATGTGGAAAAAAACCGATTCCTAATGCGGTGTATATAAAGTTTTTTTTGATGCTACAACAACACGCTAAAAGTGTTATGTTTGGTGAAGCCTGCTCCTCGGTACCTGTTTTTAAAAAAAGCAAAAGTTAGGAAGGTTTTTTCTTTTCACTCTTAACATCAATTAACACAGATGACACCAATTATTTAGCTTCGTTACAGAAAAAAATGAACACAAAAAACATCCTTGATGTTTTTATGTAATTCCTATTATATCAACTCACCCCAAGTTATCTGGCGATAACTTTTCCCTCTCTTTCAAGAGAGGGGTGCAGGGGAGCGTTTGTGCAAATTGGTGTAATTCAAAGCAAATTTGTGTTAACGGATTTTTAAGATGATAGTATGTAGATTTTTCAACTTATAATCTACTAAACTCTTAAACTCAACTGAGTCTTTGCGGTTAAACTGCTTATTCGTTTTTTTGTGTCAACACTCCTAACATTATCATAACATCTTTTCTCAATAAGTGTAGTTATAAAATGTAAATTTGTGGTTTAAATTTGTTGTTGCTTAGGTCTATTGATTCATTCTGCCACAATGACGCCAAGACATGAAGTTTCACAAAGTTTCCTTCGTGCTTCTTTCTGACGTTGTGGCTTTGTGGCTAGTCTTTGTAGTTTTTACATGAGTACTCTTACAACAACTTAAATTTTACATTATGAAACACTTTTTATTATCTTTATTTCTAGCACTAAATACCCTTTTTGCTTGGCCGCAACAAAAACAACCTAAATTAGTAGTGGGCATTGTAGTCGATCAGATGCGTTACGATTACCTGACTCGTTTTTGGGATAAATTCAGTGAAAACGGATTTAAAAAATTGGTAAATAATGGTTTCAATTGCAAACAAGCACACTTTAATTATATGCCTACCTATACCGCTCCGGGTCATGCTTCTATTTA
>DATGOR010000290.1:0-4859 GCA_035305805.1 Vicingaceae bacterium
TTAGCGTAGTTCACAGCTCTTTTTTCTCTGATTACGGTAACTTTAACTTGTCCCGGATAAGTCATTTCTGTTTGAATCTTTTGAGCTAATTCAAAAGAAATAGTATCGGCCTGAGCATCGCTTACTTTGCCGCTTTCTACAATAACTCTAAGTTCTCTTCCGGCTTGAATAGCATAAGCTTGCTCAACTCCCGGGTAAGTAATGCCAATGTTTTCCAGTTCTTTAATACGTTTAATATAAGATTCCATTACCTCTCTTCTTGCCCCTGGTCTAGCTCCCGAAATAGCATCACAAACTTGTACAATTGGAGAGATGAGTGAAGTCATTTCAATTTCATCGTGATGAGCACCAA
Source organism: Vicingaceae bacterium (assembly GCA_035305805.1). Lineage (GTDB taxonomy): Bacteria > Bacteroidota > Bacteroidia > Flavobacteriales_E > Vicingaceae > BRH-c54. The sequence continues at coordinate 353 of DATGOR010000290.1, forward strand.
TAGCATTACAGATTTCAGGTTTTTCGTTGTATTTTTCAGCAATTTTCATCCCTAAAATAGCGTGTGGTAATTCCGGATCTTCATCTGGTACTTTACCTATGTCGTGCAATAATCCGGCACGTTTGGCTAATTTAGGATTCAATCCTAATTCAGATGCCATAGTAGCACAAAGGTTAGCAACTTCTCTAGAGTGTTGCAATAGATTTTGTCCGTAAGAAGAACGGTATTTCATTCTTCCCACCATTCTGATTAGTTCAGGATGTAAACCATGAATACCTAAATCTATAGTGGTTCTTTTACCAATTTCTATGATTTCGTCTTCAATTTGTTTCTGCGTTTTTTTCACCACTTCTTCAATTCTTGCAGGGTGAATACGTCCGTCTGTAACTAATTGATGTAAGGATAGTCGAGCAATTTCTCTTCTTACCGGATCGAAACAAGAAAGAATAATGGCTTCGGGAGTGTCGTCAACAATAATTTCTACTCCGGTAGCTGCTTCTAAAGCACGGATATTACGCCCTTCTCTACCAATAATTCTCCCTTTCACTTCATCACCATCAATATTAAATACAGATACAGAGTTCTCTATAGCTTGCTCAGTTGCCACTCGTTGTATGGTTTGTACTACAATTTTGCGAGCTTCTTTGTTGGCGTTAATTTTAGCTTCTTCAACAATGTCTTTAATATGAGCTAAAGCATTGGTTTTAGCTTCTTCTTTTAAGGCTTCTACCAACTGAGCTTTTGCTTCATCTGCAGTAATACCGGCTATTTTCTCTAAGCTTTCTACTTGTTTGCGATGATTTTTTTCTAACTCTTCTTCTTTGGCAGTTACAACTTCCAATTGTTGAGATAAAGTGGCCTTAATTTTAGTGATTTCAGCTTCTTTTCGTTTTACTTCTTCCAACTGTTTGGAAGCAGCATCACTTTTTTGCTTGGCACTATTTTCTAAATTGGCTACTTTTCTGTTACGATCGTTGATGGCTTTTTCGTGTTCTTCTTTTAGTTGTAAGAACTTTTCTTTTGCTTGAAGCAACTTTTCTTTTCGTTGAACTTCTGCTTCTGCCTTAGCTTCTTCTATAATTTGTTTGCTTTTGGCATCAATGCCTTTTTTTAGAAAGGCGATGGTGAGTGCTATGCCAGCTCCGGCTCCAATCACTACACCAATAATAATACTTAATACGTCCATAATTTATTAATTATTTAAAAAATTGTTTTGGTGTACCGTAGTTGCGTTGCTAAAAAAAACTTGTTTTGCTTTTTTTTAAATTGGAGGAATAAAAAAACCCGCACAAATTTGGCTTGGATAAACCCCAATAAAAAAATTAAATAAGATTGCCAAGTAGTTCTCAAACTTCCCACGTCCGCAAAAAGCGAATATCCATAAAGGAGTTACAAGGGGCCTGTTTTTATCTTCTTATGAGCTAACCTTAATTAAGTAAAACGTTAGTTTATCAAACGAATAAAATTTGCACGGGAATTTTTATAAATTCTATATTGCTTATATTTAAAGAACGTTATAGCTGCTGGCTGATGAGTTCATCCATCTTAATTAAATCATCTTCCATAGAGGTATTAACAACTATACCTTTATTTTTTATTTCCAAGTTGTCGGTTGCTAATTCTAACACCACCATTGCAAGCAAATCCTGAAAATCTTTAGCGGCATACATCTTTTTGTATTCACTAATGGTTTCATTTATTTTATCTGCTGCTTTTCTTACTCGCTCCTCTTCCTCAGGCTGTATCGTTAACGGATAAACCCTGTTTGCAACTTTTATTTTTATCGACAACTCTTCCATGAGTTATGTTTAATTATCGGCTAATTTTAGCAATACATTTATCAATCTCCCGTACCATTTCGTTTATTTTCAACTTCACATCTTTGGTACTTTCATTATCAACGCTTTTAGCTAATTTTAATAACTTTAGGTTATCTTCAAGAGCTGCAATTTGTTGATTTCTCTGAGTTAATTCTTCTTTTAGTTTCAAAACTTCCAATGAAAGTTGCTCATTTTCACCTAGTGTTTTTTGATGTTTCTCAACTAATCTGCTTGTTTTCTCTAACAGATTATTCACAAAAGTGACCATGTCTTTCATCTTACTTTTTTTGATACCTTGATGAAAAAATTAATTCTCTACAAAGCTACATATTTTTTTCTATTGAGATGTATTATCACTAAATGAAAAAAAAGAAGTTGTTTAAAGTCTATGTATAATAATGAAAAAAGAAACATTTTTTAATTTATAGAGGGGACTTTAAACAACTTCAAATAATAATGCTGTTTGTCCAACATTTTACACGTTAGGTTGTGGATAATCTTATTCCTCTTAAATTTTATTCCTTGTTTCTTGCTCTATTTTTGCACAGTACTTGTTGAAGTTGTTTAAAGTCTATGTATAACAATGAAAATGAATTATTTTTTTACAATACAAGGCATTTTTGAGAAGCATAGCCGTAGGTTATGGTTGGAGAAAATAACGATGTAGTGCGAAAAAAGAAACATTTTTTAATTTATAGTGTGGAATTTAAACAACTTCGTCATAATTCTAAACCTAAAACCTGTTGCATCTTGAAAAAAATCATTTTTATCTTCGTATTTCTTTTGTCCGCTTTTTTTCTAAAAGCACAAGACACCTTACCGATTAATTATTTTCGTTCGCCTTTAGAAATTCCATTGTACTTATCAGGAAGCTTTGGGGAATTGCGTTCCAATCATTTTCATTCGGGTATAGACATTAAAACGCAAGGAGTAGAAGGGCATAAAATAGTGGCTGTAGCGGATGGTTTTGTTTCTCGTATAAAAATTTCTCCTTACGGTTATGGCAATGCCTTGTACATCGATCATCCTAACGGATACACATCGGTTTATGCACATTTGCAGAAGTTTAGTGGAAAAATTGCAACAGAAATTAAAAAATACCAATATACCAATCAAACTTGGGAAATGGACTATTATCCGCCCGACACTTTGTTAAAAGTTAAGAAAGGACAAGTAATTGCTCTTTCGGGAAATTCCGGTAGTTCCGGAGGACCTCACTTGCATTTCGAGATTAGAGAAACCGAGTCGGAGCACCCAATTAATCCTTTGTTGCTAGGTTTTGACGTAAAAGACAACATAGCTCCACAAATTAGAAAGTTGGCAATTTACCCTGCTGATAAAACAAGTTTTGTGAACCAAAAGCAAACCAAAGAAATGCTTGCTGTTGTTGGTGGAGGTGGAAACTACAGGTTGGCTGCCAATACGCCAATATCTGCCATAGGGAAAATTGGCGTTGGAGTAGATGTTATTGACCAATTAAATGGTGTTTCCAACAAAAATGGCGTATATGAGGTGAAACTTTTTGTGAATGATAGCTTAATTTATTATTCCCAAATGAATAAATTTAGCTTTGGCGAAACCCGAGCTTTAAATTGCTTGATAGATTACGAACATTACTTAAAAACAAAAAATCGTTTCCAGAAAAGCTTTATTGCTCCCAATAATCCACTTTCTATATACAGACATAAAGTAGATGATGGTTTTATAATGGTAGAAGATGGTAAAAATTACCTCGTTAAATATGAAATTACAGACGCCTACAACAATCTTTCAACCATAGAATTTGTGTTGAGTGGTAATAAAAATGCCATATCTGCCAATCCGGTGCTTCAGCCAAAAGTGGATACAGTTTTTAGTTATTCCGATAGTAATTATTTTGAAAACACCATGGTAAGAGTGGCTATTCCCAAGGATGCTCTTTACGATGATTTATACTTTCAGTTTAGCGAAGGAAAACAATTGCACAGTGCTTTAACTCCTACTTATCAAATTCATAATGATTATACGCCATTGCATTTACCAATTACAGTTGGTATTAAAGTGGGCAGAATTACTGAAGAACACCGAAAAAAAGCAGTGGTAGTCAATATTGATGCTAATCACAGGCTGTATTCCAGGGGAGGTGTTTGGAGGAATAATTATTTAGAAGCTACATCAAAAACATTTGGAGGTTTTGCTGTAATGTTAGATACGGTGACACCTATTATAAAGCCGGTAAATATTTATCCTAATAAAAATATGAGTAATAATTCCAGTGTTATTTTTTCTATTTCGGATAACTTGAGCGGTATAAAAAACTATGATTTGTACATAGACGGAAAGTGGGTGCTACTAGAATTTGAGCCAAAGAAAGGTGTGGTGTATCACGATTTTGATAAGTTACCGAATGGCGAACACACCCTAAAAATAGAAGTAACAGATGGGGTTGGAAATGTTGGTTTACTGGAAATGTCTTTTGTGAGGTGAGTTAATTTTTTATCAACTTATTAGTAGAATAAGTTTTAGTTTCATTGTCATAATAACGAATAAAATAAACGCCATTTTTAAGTTGCTCCACATTAATAGAGGGGTTGTTATTTTCAAATAGGGTTTCACTTAAAACAATTTCCCCTAATAGATTTAATATTTCAATTTTTCCGTTAAATGTGTTGGTATCACTTAGTGTAATATTGCTCTGAGCAGGATTG
>DATGOR010000291.1:0-2005 GCA_035305805.1 Vicingaceae bacterium
ACATAAAACTCCCAAACGGCATTATTGATAGATGAAGATGGTGTAGAAGCATACATCACATCATTTACAGCAGGTGCATTCAGTTGAAATTGAAAAGCTCCATTTACATCAAAATTATTGGTATCTCCACTCCAAGTTGGATTAGCAGAAAAATCGCCATCAGAAAAATCATCAGTAAATTGAGCATAGCTAACAGTTGATGCTAAAGCAAACAATATGAGAAAAATAAATCGTGTCATGACACCAAAGGTAAAGATTTCTCTTTTATTTTTTGTTAATTAAGCACTAACAAAATAAAAGATGGTTAATTTTTTAAAAATTGGTAAGAATTGAGCTTTCAAAATATTACCTCGAAAATTTAATTAATACTTTTGTCTGAAAATTTATCACTTATACCCTATTTACAATGAAAGTAGCTGTAGTTGGTGCCACCGGAATGGTTGGTAATGTAATGTTAAAAGTATTGGCAGAGCGTAATTTCCCTATTACGGAGCTTCTTCCTGTCGCTTCAGAAAAATCTGTTGGAAAGAGTATTGCTTATAAAGGTAAGGAATATACCATTATTAGTTTGGAGGCTGCGGTTGCTGCAAAACCTGATATTGCTATATTTTCTGCCGGAGGAGCAACTTCCCTGGAGTGGGCTCCAAAATTTGCTGAAGTAGGAACTACGGTAATTGACAATTCTTCGGCTTGGAGAATGAATCCCAACAATAAATTGATTGTCCCGGAAATAAATGCCAATGTATTAAACAAAGCAGATAAAATTATTGCTAATCCTAATTGTTCTACTATTCAGTTAGTAATGGTGTTAAATCCATTACATCAAAAATATGGCATCAAAAGAGTAATTGTTTCTACTTATCAATCTATTACCGGTACAGGAGTTAAAGCAGTAGAACAACTTAACAACGAACAACAAGGCATCAAAGGAGAAATGGCTTATCCTTATCCGATAGATAAAAATTGCTTACCACATTGCGATGTTTTTACCGAAAGTGGCTACACCAAAGAAGAAATAAAACTGATGACAGAGCCTAAAAAAATTATGCAAGATGATAGTTTTAGCCTTACCGCTACCGCTGTTCGTGTGCCTGTTGTTGGTGGTCATTCCGAAAGTGTAAACATTGAGTTTAAAAGCGATGTTGATGTGAAAGAAATCAGAAAAATTTTACACGAAACATCAGGAGTAGTGTTGCAAGATAATACAGACACCAACACTTACCCTATGCCTATTTATGCAGCAGATAAAGATGAGGTTTTTGTGGGAAGAATACGCAAAGACGAATCGCAACCCAATACCATAAATTTATGGATAGTAGCCGATAATTTAAGAAAAGGTGCAGCTACCAATGCCGTACAAATTGCCGAATATTTGGTAAAAAACGGATTAGTTGGTTAACTTGGCAGAAAAAATTCGCCTTGACAACATTCTTTTTACATAAAAAGAAACTTCATTTTGTATTGATACTTTGTTTGGCATTTTCGTCAAATATATTTTCTCAATATGCTACAAAAGCGGATAGTTTAAAAGCATTATTATCACCTCAACTTAATGATAGTAACCAAATTGTTTTATTAGGACAACTAAGTGATTGGTTTTATGAACAAGAAGATTACATCAATGCTATTCATTATCAGCTTCAAAAAACACAAATATTTAAAAAAAATGTAAACGAAGCAAATCATGCCTCTGCTAATGAAAAATTAGCTTTAATGTACTATCATATTGGCAATTATGAACTTTCTGCTAAGCATTATTTGGAAGCATTAAAGTATTTTGAGAAAATTGAAGATGAACGGATGGTGGCTCAAATTTCGGGCAACTTGGCAAATGTTTATACTCGAATTGACAACTATAAAAATACCATTAATTATCTTAATAAAGCTAAAGAAATCCTCGAGAAAGAACAGTTTTTTAACAGCAGAACCATAGCAGGATTATATACCAACGTTGGTTTGGCATATACTGGATTGATGCAGCTGGATAGTGCATTACTTTATTACA
>DATGOR010000292.1:0-19361 GCA_035305805.1 Vicingaceae bacterium
ACAAATAATAAAGCATATAGTGGTATCCAAAAAAATCGACCTGAAAAATATTCAAATAATACATCAAAAAATGGAGTGTGTAAGCCATTTAGGAACAAGAAAAGTTGCGTGTCAATATCTTTGAGAAATTCTATGATAACAGTACTTTTAGCGGCTAAATTAATAAATTAGTTTAGAAAGTTTAAGTGTTTAAAAGTTTAAAGTAGTGAGCTTTTACCTAATAAGTGTTACTACTCCTCTGTAAGCAAATTTCTTTCCGGTTGAAGACTGAAAGATGATAGAATAGACGTAACTTCCCACTGCCTGAAACTCACCTTTATTGTTAAAGGCACCATTCCAACCCTCATCTATTTCGTTGGTCTCAAAAACTTTTTGTCCCCAACGATCGAAAATTATCATTTCATAAGAAAGTGGATCGGCAAAAGTAAGCACTGGTTTAAATACCGGATTAAACGAGCTTAAAGGGTCGAATGCATTAGGGATATAAATTAATGGTACATGATCTACACAAGCTTCGTTAGATGCACTTGTAGCTTCAGGAAGATTTCCAGCCCTAGCAGCTGCTCCTTCAATAGCAACAATCTTGTAGCAAAACTCTCCATCGCCTTCTAAAGTGGTAGAAACATCATCCACATACGTATTTTCTCCTACCAAAGCCGGAACAGTTGCTAAGGGTGAACTCTCCCAAATCCCTCCTATTGAACGATAAATCTGATACGCAGCAACATTTCCAGTCCAATCTTCATAAGCACTCCATGTTAGGGTATTGGTTAGTTCCATTTTATCATTTTCGGCTTTTAATAAAATGGTCTTCCCATGGTTAGAGCTTATTTTCAATTGGTCACATAAATTAATCATTTCTACCTGATAATAGTAAGAAGTTTCTTCAGTAACCACATCTAAATCAGAAAAAACGATAAATGGGTTCATCCCTTTAAATGCAGGAACTGTGCCTATAGAAACAAAAGGTGAACTCAAAGAAGTAGTTCTTTTAATGTTGTAATATTTAGCATCTGCAAAGGTGTCCACATAAAACTTTACATCAACTTGGGTAGGAGCTTCAACAGTTGCGGTGTATAAATACAAAAAACTAGGGTCTTTCAAAAAAAAGTCGGCACTAAGGTTAACAATATTGGTAGATGAGGTTATTGGTCCGGCTCCATTGTTTTCAATGGCTCGAATAAAAAATTGATAATTTGAACCTTGCACCACCCCCGAATAAGTAATATTGGTGCTATTGGTTGTTCCTGCTGAAATAAATGGTGCAGCATCTTGGCTGACAAATAGTTCGTAAAGTACGTTTGTTCCCGAGGTAAAATCGTCATAATCATTCCAAGTGAAATTTACAGCGGCTGCACAAATATCAATGGAATATTCCAACAACATGGTATTGTGATAATTATCTCCATTAATGGAAGCATTACCGCAATTATCTTTTACTCGAACTCCATATTCTCTTACTTCAGTATCAAAAAAATTATTGGGGTCTCCATTTGGAACAGTATAACAAGTTGCCCCACCTGCAGCAACAGTTGCAATAGTAATATCTGCTTGAGTAATAGGATCGAACATGATAATATCATATTCTAGAATATCAGGAACAGTACTAGCTTGCCAACAAATAATAATATCACCGTTGGGCAATACCGAAACAGAATCTACCACTACTGTTGGTAATGGTGGTGAACCGGGTACACACTGAGCTTTTATCCCAATAACTGAGGAAAGTATAAAAAGTATGAAAAGGATTTTTTTTAGCATTGGCTGATATTCAATCGCACAAGAATTCTTCAGTCTTTTTTTAATTACTAATTACTTTGCTGAACTTCAACTCTCCTTTTTGCAATTTATTGTATCGGTTGGCAAGTATTGCAACCAATGCACTAAACGAATTGATGGCTTCTTTCGTTGCCTCCGAAACCGGTTGTTTTTTTAATTTTAACACTAAGTAACCATACAACCCCACTAAACAAGCTTCAATTTCGTTGTTAATTTTGCTGTTAGATTTTTGCATAAACTCAGCAATAAACTGCTTACTTTTAAGGTATTGATTTTGATAATCTTTATCTTGAATGGTGGTAAGTAAAGAGTTATGGAGGTTATTAAGTTCTTCTAATCTTGTGCTTACTTCGGCTAGATGTCCCTTTTCGGCTATGCCTTGTTTCAGCATGTTTTTAATGATGTTTTCGTACCAAAGTTTAATTTCGGCTTTCATCTCAGGTGTTGCCTCAAACTTGTCAATAATAACATCATAAATTCTATCAATATCAAACTCATTAAATCGAACCATGTCCTCTATTTGCCACATATAAAGGATGTATTCGGCTAAGTTGCTTTTTTCTTTTTCTTTGGCTATTAACATAACGTCAGGCTTATTTTTTGGCTTGTTTGTTTTCGTTATATTTTTTATTCAACCCTTCTACCACATCGCTAGTAATATCAATGTTTTTATTAAAGTCTAAAACAAAATTTCTTGTTTGCGATTCTCCAATAATAATGTCATATTTAGTTAGCTCGTTGTGTTGTTTTATGTAATCTTTTATGGATTTGTACAACTGCGTGTTTAATTCAATCATTTCTTTTTCAAATCGTTGAGCATAGTCGTCTCTCATTTGGTAAAGCTTTTCTTCTTCTTCAGCCAATTCTTTTTGTTTGAGTTCTCCTTCAAATTGCGTCATGTTGGGTGCTTTTTTTCTAAAATCTTCAATTTTCTTCTGAAATTCTTTTGATTTAGCAGTAAGCTGAGCATCATACGATTTTTCTTTCTTCTCTAACTGAGCCTTTAGTTCATCGTACAATTTGTATTTCATCTGTAAAGAATCTACATTGATATACCCAATTTTTGATACAGCACTATCGTTGGTAATCATTTCTTCCACATCACTAACAGTTGGTACTTCTTCGTGTTTAGCTGTTTCTGAGGTGTTTTCGGCTGGTTTATCAGAGAGTTGTAAATAAAACAAAATAATGATGGCAACCGCCATTACAGCATTTAGAGCCAATGAAATATTTTTCATAAGTAGATAGTTTATTGTTTTTTAGTTGTTATATGGAATTAGCCAGTTTTTCTTCATCACATTTTTGTGCTTCAGCATGTGGCTATTTCATAATTATATAGTAAAAGTTTGATTTAACGCCTCAAAATTGAGCATTATTTTTTTATCACTAAAACTTTGGAAAAAGAATTAAGAAAGCGATTCTACTTGTTTGCTTACAAATTCAAAAGGTAAATTAACCATGCAGGCAAAATCTTCACCTACTTCTTTCATGTCATCATCTTCGATAGAAAAATGCCAAATTACTTTGATGTCTATTCCTTTTTCTTTTAAATCCTTTAATTTATAAAGTAGGAATAGAATACGTTTGGAAGAAAAAACATTAAAATATTCTAAATCAAAAGTAAAATGAATAGGTTGTGCTATATGAGGAGCTACATTACCTAACCAATCTATAATGGGTTGGTAAAATTGATCCACTTCTGAAACTACCGACTTCCCTTTAATGGAAAACACATTATTTTCTATGTCCAAAATTACTTCCGGAGAGGTGGCAGTGGCACTTTTAAATATTTTTTCGGCTTTTTCCATATCAAATTAGAACCCGAAAGTACAATTTTTTATTCTTTTATAATAATTTTTTATACTTAAAGCAATATTTATAAGATTAAACGCTTGATTAGATAGATAAAAAATTTTATAAACTCTTCATTTCTCTTAATTTAGTTGCCTGACGTCTTGATAGTTCAATTTTCATATCGTTTTTTAAAGTAACCATTAAACCACCGTTAAACCAATTTTCAATATTCTCTATCCAGCTTAAGTTGATGATGTGTTTTCGATTGGCTCTAAAGAAATATTTTTCATCCAGCTTATCTCCTAAGTTATTTAACGACTTTAATATCAATGGTTTATTGTTGTCAAAATAAATACGAACATAGTTTCCTTCCGATTCAAATAAAGGCACTTTTTCTAATTGAACAAACCAGCATTTGTCTCCATCTTTTACAAATACTCTATCGTTTATTCCTAATTTTTCATGGGCAGTTTGTTCTTTTTGCTTTTTCTTTTCTTCCCATTCTGTTTTAATTTTTTGTATAGACTCTCTTAATCGCTCTGTTTGTATGGGTTTTAGTAAATAATCAAGTGCATTTACTTCAAAGGCTTTAATAGCATACTCATCATAGGCAGTAACAAACACTACCATAGGAATGTACTCCAATTCTTCTAATAAAGCAAAGCCATCCTTTCCCGGCATTTGAATGTCTAAAAAAATTAAATCGGGTTGTAAATTATTAATGACTTCTATGGCAGTATCGGGATTATCACATTCCTCCATAATTTCTATTTCAGGAAAGTCTTTTAAAAGCCCCGATAATTCCTTCCTTGCCAATCGTTCATCATCTACTATAATTGTTTTCATGTGTTTATTTTTAAGCCCCCTAAATCCCCCGAAGGGGGACTTTTCCAACGCACAAAGTCTTTTTTGTTAATCGTTAATTGTTATTTGTTAATTGTATTTTACTGAGAGGTTAAACTAACGCCTAATGCCTAGTGCCTATTTCCTAATGCCTCTTTAAACTCACTTCAAACCTACTATTTTTTTTTAGACCAACAAATAAAGTAAAAAAATAAACATTTTTTTTAATTTATAGAGGGACTTAAAATAACTTCACTAATTTACAGCCTTCATTTTCCATCAATTAAAAATAATGTAATATGTTTGCTAAAAATTTAAATACATAGTTTTGAAAGTAATTGACCACCTTAATAAAGCCAAAAAAACACTTTTTTCGTTTGAGATTTTACCTCCATTAAAAGGTAAAGGCATTCAATCTATTTACGATAGTATTGACCCTTTAATAGAGTTTAATCCTTCATTTATTAATGTTACTTATCACCGAGAAGAGTTTATTTACAAAAAAAGAGAGAAAGGTTATTTAGAAAAAATTGCTATAAAAAAACGCCCCGGAACGGTGGGAATTTGTGCGGCAATTGTAAATAAATACAAAGTAGATGCTGTTCCTCATATTATTTGTGGCGGTTTTACCAAAGAGGAAACCGAAAATGCACTGATTGATTTAGACTTTTTAGGTATAGATAACGTGTTGGCATTAAGAGGTGATCCTATTAAAACAGAACCTGCTTTTATTCCTGAAAAAGAGGGGCACGAACATGCGGTTGATTTAGTAAAACAAATTGTTGGCTTAAACAAAGGGGTGTATATGGATGAGGATTTGCAAAATGCAACCCCTACTAATTTTTGTATTGGCGTTGCCGGATATCCTGAAAAGCATTTTGAGGCACCTAATATGAAAACGGACATCAAACATTTAAAACAAAAAGTGGATGCCGGAGCGGAATACATTGTTACACAACTTTTCTACGATACAGAAAAATTTATTGATTTTGTAACTCTTTGCAGACAAAACGACATTCATGTACCTATTATTCCGGGGATTAAACCTATTTCTAATAAAAAGCAATTGATTTCTTTATCTAAATTTTTTCATATCGATTTGCCAGATGATTTGGTGGATGCAATTGAAAAATGCAAAGACGATGAAGCCGTAAAACAAGTAGGAATTGAATGGGCAATAGATCAATCTAAAAAATTGGTGGACTTTGGTGTGCCTTGCATTCATTATTACACCATGGGTAAATCTGTTGCAGTAAAAGAAGTAGCTAAAGCTGTTTTTTAAAAATGATAGCTTGTTCCTAAGCAAATACCATAATTGTATAGTTTAAGAGTAGCAAACTCAGATTCTTGTATAGCAGTTAAAAATTGTTGGTAGTGAGGCTGTAATCGTAAGTTAAAATGTTGGCTTAATTCATATTCTAGTCCTAAACTTCCATTAAAAGCCATGTTGAAAGGTGCTATATCGTTTCTTGTAGGCTTTCTATCATTGTAAAAACTTGTGTCAAAATTGTCTATTTTAACTATATTTTTTTGATTGATTAAAATATTTGCGGTTAAACCTGCTGACAAAAATAATTTTACTTTTCTATTGATAATATAAAAATTGACATTTAATGGAACATCAATATATCTATAATTATAAAAGATGCTTCCTTTTTCTGTTTCTTCTGGGTAAAATACTGTAGTAAATATAATATCATCAGCTTTATACCCTTTATTAGCATAATAAATGCCCAACTCTAAAGAGAATCGTTTACTTAGTTGGTAATTAGAATAAATACCGAATGAATAGCAAAATTTCGGACTTTCCAAGGAATCTAACATGGGTTTGCTTACATTCATTAAAAAATCATTTTTTTTACCTTTGCTGGTTGGGTTAAAAGAACGATAACCCATTTCGGGAGAAACAGCTATTCCAATGGAAAACTTACTTGTTTTGATGGGTATAGAATCTTGTTCTTGACTATAACTTACCTGAAAAGAAAGTAATATAGCCACTAAAAATAGAGGTTTAATAATAACTGATTTTTTCATGGTAATAATGGTTGTCTTGTTTTATTTTAACTAAATACATACCTTTAGGATATGGCGATAAATCGAAAGATAGTTTTGAACTATTCACTTTGTTTGCATAAACCAATTCTCCTAAAAGGCTAAACACTTCAATTTCAAAATAGGGTTTATTGGAATTTAGCTCAATATTAATAAAACCGTTGGTGGGGTTGGGAAAGATAAGCAACTCAGTATTTTGATTTCTTGATGCAATTGTTTCATCTTCATTTTCTTTTTCTAGATTAGGAGGTCTTTCATAAGTTGAGGTGGAATCTCCTTCTTCATTAGCCATTCTGGCAGATACACCACAAGCAAAGGGTCTGCTTTTGCATGGAAATAGCTACCATGCTGTGCTTTAAAATTAGGATGAATATATAGCTTATCTCGTACCGTAATAGCTACACCTGTTCCTGCAATAACAGCAGCGTTTTGAGTTAATAAACCCCATTCACCTAGATACCCACCCGTAAAAGGAGAGCCTTTAACAATTATATCTCCACAATTAACTGGGATAGATTCCCTCTCCCATACACGTACGTAATCAATCTCAAAAACACCAGGAAAAGTTTGTGAATTTGGTGGGTTTCCCGTTTCAATAGCCATGTTTAATACAATATTCATATATGATCTTGGCCATGCAACTTGTTCCATAGCTTGAGCTTTGTAGGAATATGATTTGCAAAGTTTGTAATATGAATTAACATCAAAATATCTGACTTTACGATGAATAAAGGTATTATCGATGTAGAAATCAATCCTATCGCTTGTGAAGTAACAAGTAAATGTATGCCAAGTACTGAAGTCTATTCCACCCATGGCAAAAGAGCACTGTTCGTCTTTGGTTTTACCATCATTATTTAAATCATAATGAATATTATTAGTGTATTTGAAACTATTAAAGTAAGATTCTTTATCATAATAAATCTCAAAAAAATCAAGTTCGCTCCAATGAGAACCTCCTGGAGAACTATCTCCATCAAACAACCAAAACGCAGGCCACAAGCCTTTTCCTTTACTTATTCGGCATTTAATTTCATATTTACCTTCTCTAAAAAAACGTTTAGACCAAATTGAAGAAGAAGAATATTGGTATGGTCTTTCATTTGGTAAACCATCATCTAGTATTTGATTATATGGCAAATAAGGAATTGCAGGCCTAGTCTTTGCAATATTATTAGCAATTATTTTTAATGTGCCATTTGAAACTTCAATATTATCAGGGTCAAGTGTATAAATCTGATGTGAAGAACTACCAATTAATGAGCCGGGCTGATTGTCGAGTCGCCAATTATCTAAATCTAATGTTGTATCATTAAAGTTATTTTCAAAAGTTAAAACATAGGGGTTAGTATTACATAATGGAATATCTTTTATTGAAGGTGGAATCAAAGAGCATTGAGCAAGTAAATCGGAGTTACTTAAACAAAATAGTGTAATGAAAAGTATTATTTTTTCTGTTTTCATAATTAATTTCTAATTAAACACAATTCCTAAAGAGAATCTAAATGTATTTATTTTAAAAAATTCATCTAGAATATAAATGCCAGTAAAAGCATGATTATATTCGGTTTTTAATATAAATTTTAAGTTTTTTATTGGCAGCTTAAACCCAACCCCAATTTTGCTACCATAGTAAAGATTAGAAGAAAAATTATCATTTTCATAATAGCTATCGTATTGATGTGTAATATTGTTATAAGTAATTATTTTACCACTTGATCTTCCTCTAAATATGGAAGCAACGTAAATACCTGGTTCCAAGAAAAAAATTGATTTTATATTAAATCTGAAATTTGCAGGAAACAAAAGTGTATGAGCATTAACCTCTACATCATTATAACTTGAAAACCTATCTATAAACAATTTGTCTTTGATGAAGTTATTATTACTGTATTCTATGCCTGAAAAAAAAATTGAAAAATTGTTTTTTATAAAGCAGATACAATAAGCTAGCTCCAAAGCCATATTTATTTATAACTCCTGATTGAGATAATGTAGTTTTATTTAGATAGAGATTTGTCTCGTAAGATGGATTTTTGTTACTTAAAGAAGAGTCAGATGCAACATAAGTACCTTGTAATGGAGGTGTATTTTGTGTAGCTATTAGCTTTAATGTTCCGTTACTAACCTCCACATTATTAGAAGACATCCAAGCTGTTGGGTTTGAAAACCCTCTAATAACACTTTCTTTCACATCCCATTTAGATAAATCTATTTGGTTTCCATCAAAATTATCTTCAAACGCTAATATCCAAGGATTGTAATTGCATGTTTTTGAATAACCAGGATTATGTTCGAATACGCGACAATTATTGCAGCATTTGCATTTATCACAGTTTATTTGTGCATTTAAAATTAAAGTTGTTACAATTAAAATAAATGATATAATATACTTCATAGTCATTCTTTTATAAGTTTTTTAATTGATGAAGAAATAGAAACCAATATTGACCAGCCCATCATGTCCTTTTGCATCAATATCCTGTTGACCAAACTTAGAAAATGAAGTAGGGCTGTAGATTCTATTTAAATCATGGTTGTTTTGATACATAAGCATTAATTCAAACAAGGCAGTGTCTTCATTTTTAATAATATAAGAAACCCCAAATGAGGAATAAAAGCTTGCAGTAAAATCTTTTTTTGTTTCTTTAAAATCATTCTTTATTTTGTCTGAAACATGATAATTCACCATATAATTTAAATTAACCCCAGTTTCTAAAATGAGTTTTAGTGACTTACCAAAATTAAATTGCATCCCCATAGGAATACTTATATTATTAGTTTTTAATAAATCAATCCGATTTATTGAATTATAAGTTTCAAAAGTTGTGTTAACTAGACTTCTTTGAGAATAAAAAAACCCTGTTTTAACTCTTAAAATAGTTGTAGGTATCTTTAATAAATAATTAAACCCTAAATGATAATAATTTGATGTGTTGTTAGGAAAAGGAGGTACAAAATAAACAGTATTACTGTTTATTTCAGTCAGTATTGTTGATCCATGCCCAAATGAAACACCAATTTGTTGATTTTGTGCACTAAGTTTAAAAAACAATCCCATCAAAAATAAAAATATAATATATCGTAGTTTCATTGGTTTATTTTCTATTATTTGCTTTCCAGTTCTTTAATTCTTTTTTCTAGCGCAATAATGTATAGTGTTAATTCTTCTATTTTTTCCATTTGTTTCACTTGCATATCACCTAAACTTAACCCTTGCTCTTCCACTTCTTTGGCTGTCGGTATGTTAGGTAAATGTTTGTTCTCTGTTATATATTTTTCTAATTCTTGTAAGGTCATTAATTCATAATCAGCATTAAAAACATAATCAGGAAACGGAGCAACCTGTACTGTAATTTCAGAACAAAACACGCCTCCAACTTCTTTTACTTTAAATAATTGGGTGATGTTAGAACTGTAAAAGCCATTATTAGAAACTATTTCAAACACCGCATCACTCTGGTTGTTATCAGAATCAATAAACATTACAATGCTATTGTCTGAAATTAACCTGCTGGCACCATTAGAAGCACTTATTTTAAAATCAGTTGTTGTAATTGTACCTGTTTCAATTTCATCATCTATTAACCTAATAATTGGAGATTTACCTATTATATGTGTTTCACCATTACCAAAAGTGATAAAACTTTCTTTGGTTTCCTCAGCATTATAAACTGAGAATGCTTTTGTTTTATTTTTTGCCACACTACTAATAATTCCATAGCCATAATCTACATTATGATTGGTAGTTACTATTAATCCCGTGTTGTTTACTCCTGCATTTACAACTAATTGAGCAGATAGATTGGTTGTTCCTATCCCTGTTTTCCCATCACCCATTACTACAAAAACATCTTGGTTGACGGTAAGTTTTTTCTGAAAGGTGGCGGAATCTCTTACAGTTACAGCACTATCTATGGTAACTGTACCGCTAAGGTTGGTATTTCCTATAACTTCTAATTCGGTGGTAGGGTTGGTGGTGCCAATACCTACATTTCCTGATGTGGGAAGGGTGTTTTGAGCCAAGGAATAAGCTGAGCAAAACATCATCAAAAAGATTAATAAATTCGTTTTACGCGTTGAAGCGTTGATCCCGAAAAATGTTTTTGGCAAAAAACTAATTTTTCGAGGATGCTCGTAAAAGTCAAAGAATTGTAAATTCTTACTTTTACGGCAAGCGTTGAAGCGTTGAAGCGTTGAAGCGTTTTCATAAGCTAGTTGTTTTTGAGTGAGTTAGCTAATGTAAAACAAAAAAATGACAAACCCAAATTTTTTACTAATTGAACTTAAGAAGTAGAAGAAAAAAAGTTAAAAAAGAATAGACAAAACTTAAAAAGCTAACTTCATTAAAATAGAGGGAAAATAACCCCAAAAGCAGCTTCAAATTCTGTAAAAAAGAAATGCTGACTGGCTTTATCAGACGCATCGCTTGATGTTCTAATATCCGACAAGTCTATAAATCCTCCTTTAAATTCTGATCTTAAAAAGAAGTAGTTATAGAATGTAATGTTTAATCCTATTTTTCCGGAAAATCCGTAACCGGCAAAGTGAAATTTATCGTGGCGTTCTTTATTCCATAAAGTAACGTTGGATTTTGGCATTACAGGCCCACCACCAAATCCAATAAGTGTACTTAATTGTATTTTATCTTTTGATTTTAACCAGCGGAATAACTCGTTTATGTTATCGTTTCTAGTTATTTCAATATTCAAATAATTTAAACCATCTGTATGTTCAAATTTTAAAAAACTAGGGGTTATTAAAAACACATCGTTAAAATATCTTCCATCATAAACACTTCCATCATTTATATTCCCATTTATTCTAACTGACTGATTACTTGACATAACGTATTTCATGTGATCCACACCAAAAGAGATGTCATATTTGTCGGAAATAAAATATCCTACACGTAGATTAGTTTGAGGCAACGTAATGTTTTTTGGGGCAAAATAAGTGTCAATAGAAAAATCTGATTGTTTATCATGTGCTCTTACTTTTTGGAGGGTAAAGTCGTAGTTGTTTCCCGTAAAATGAATGTCTGAATTACTATACCAGCTTTCGTTCCAGCCCCAAAAAAAATAGATTTTACCTTTGTTAGTTTTTTCTTCTTGAGCAGAAAATAATAAAGGTATTAGTAGAAATAAAGAAGTAAAAAAAACTTTTTTCAAGGTGCTATTATTAAATATTTTAACGTCAATTATTAACGATAATTTGGGTAAATATGCCGTTATTAAGCAATAAAAATCATTTTTACTCTACTGTAACCGATTTCGCTAAATTCCTTGGCTGATCAACATTGCAACCTCTCATTACTGCTATGTGGTAAGAAAGTAATTGTAATGGAATAGAAGTTAGTAAAGGGCTGAATAAATCCTCTACCTCCGGAATTTCAATAACATGTTCTGCTATGGCTTTTACTTCGGTATCACCTTCGTTTACTATGGCTATAATTTTACCGTTTCTAGCTTTTACTTCTTCTATGTTGGAAACCACTTTCTCATAATTTCCTTTTTTAGTAGCAATTACCACCACAGGCATTTCTTCGTCAATTAAAGCTATAGGTCCGTGCTTCATTTCTGCTGCAGGATACCCTTCGGCATGGATGTAAGAAATTTCTTTCAATTTTAAAGCTCCTTCTAGTGCCACCGGGAAGTTATAACCTCTGCCTAAATACAAGAAATTACGAGCATCTTTAAATAAGCTAGAAATATGTTTTACTTGTTTATCTGAAGAAAGCATATCTTCTACTTTGTCAGGAATGGAACTTAATTCATGTAATAACGCTCTAAATTTTGATTCGGATATCGTTCCTTTTTTGTGAGCCAACGATAATGCCATTAAGGAAAGTACCGTTACCTGTGAAGTAAATGCTTTGGTAGATGCCACTCCAATTTCCGGACCGGCATGGGTGTAAGAACCGGCATGGGTTTCTCGAGAAATGGATGAACCAACCACATTACAAATTCCAATAATGGTAGCTCCTTTTTCTTTTGCCAATTTAATAGCAGCCAATGTATCAGCTGTTTCTCCCGATTGAGAAATGGCTATAACCACATCGCTTTCTGTAATGATAGGATTTCTATATCTAAATTCAGAAGCATACTCCACCTCTACAGGGATTCTGGTAAGGTCTTCCAATAAATATTCTCCAACCAATCCGGCATGCCACGATGTTCCGCAAGCAACAATAATAATTCTGCTGGCATTCATCATTTTTTGTTCGTAATCTCTAATTCCGCCAAGAGAAACGATGCCTTTATCCAAGTCAATTCTTCCACGCATACTGTTTCTAATAGAAACAGGTTGTTCATAGATTTCTTTTAACATAAAATGCTCGTAACCACCTTTTTCAATGGCTTCTAATTGTAGTTCTAACTCTTGTATATAGGGTGTTTTAACTTGGTTTTTAATGTTTTTAAGCTGAATTTCCTTGCCTTTGGTTAAAACAGCAATTTCTTCGTCCTCTAAATACACCACATTTCGGGTGTATTCTACAATTGGGGTGGCATCAGATGCGATATAAAACTCATCGTTGCTGCCAATTCCAATCACTAAAGGACTACTTTTTTTAGCTGCAATTAACGTATTGGGGTCTTCCTTATCAATAATTACAATAGCATAAGCCCCTATTACTTCACTAAGAGCCATACGAACAGCCTCGTCTAGTGCTACTCCTGTTTTTTGTTGAATATCTTCAATTAAGTGAATGAGTACTTCTGTATCGGTATCACTCTTAAATTCGTGTCCTCTTAATTTCAGACCTTCTTTTAAAGAAGAGTAGTTTTCAATAATTCCATTATGAATAATAGCTAACTTTTCATTGCCTGAATAATGAGGGTGTGCATTGGTGTCGTTTGGTAATCCGTGAGTAGCCCATCGAGTATGTCCTATACCGATATGACCGTTTACATTCTTATCTTTAACTAATGCTTCTAATTCAGCAACTTTTCCTTGTTTTTTATATAGTTTTATTTCTCCATTTTCAATAATGGCAACACCAGAGCTATCATATCCTCTGTATTCTAGTCTTTTTAATCCTTTGATTAAAATTGGGTAAGCTTCTTCATTTCCTAAGTATGCTACAATTCCACACATAATTTATTTATATTTTAGTGTAAGTAACGATTAATTTTAATTTAGCAACCGTGTTTTTATTGCTAGTAATTACCGAGCGGTTGGCAGTAATAGATTGCCCTGTGGCTATCAAATACATTCCATAATCAGACGATGGATTGTAAATCATATTATGAGTGTGCCGTGGCAGATTAAAAGTATAAGTTTTAGTATCATTATCCAAACTTCCTCCAAAAAAGTCTAATCCTTGCGAAATATCCGGCAAGAAAACGGATTGACCGGAAGCGTCAATACTTACCAAGGAAAGCATTTCAATAGCCGGGTATGTAGCATCAGTAGCATTTTCTATTACTACTTGCAGTTCTGCTTTGTTGATAACCACATCTCCTGCATCAATTAAATTTTTAAGATACGGAATTTCTAATTTAGTTTTTACGCCCGACATGGTTTGGATGTAGGAAACAGAAGTATCTCCACCACCTTGCAGCTGAGCCTCTACATCTGTTCCGGTATAATTGTGGTCAAATCGGTTAAATTTAGCACTTTCGGCATTGATTAAAAATTCATATTTAGAACTATCGTTGTAATAAAGTGTGAGTGTTGATAAAGAAGAATTCATATTAAAATAAACAATAGATCCTTGTCCGGGAGCTAATGATGTATTTTGAACAGAATCTGTAGTGGTAATATAAAAGCCTTTAAAAAACTGAGTAAAGCTGCTATTGTTAGCTAAGTTAGCTGTACCGGATTCAGCCATAATCTTGTTACCAAAAGTATTGCCTAAATTAATGCGTAAATGTGGGGCTTTATTCGTACTATCAAAGGTTACATAAACACTATCGTTAAGTTTTGGGGTAAAAGTGGTTGAAACAATTGGAGTTGAATTGTAGGTTAATTTTTGATTGGAATAGTAAGCATCATCGGGACTCATCTGTTGAGTTACCTCAAAAACATTGATGGACATGGGAGAGGCAGTATCACCATAAAGGTTACTATAAGCCATAGTCAAAACAGCAGAATCTAACACAGCACCGGTTCCAAAATCTACATTTAGTCCATTGAGCGTAACCTGAGTAAAAAAAGATGCTGAAGATAATCCGAAAACAGGGTCATTAAACAATCCTAATAAGTTGAGTGAAGAAACATCTGTTCTTATAGAGTCTTCTTTCACCAGAGAAGTAACAATAGAAAAAGTATCTACTCGATTAATGTTTACATTTCCTCCATCAAAATCAGGTTCTAACTCACCGTCTTTTTTACAAGATGTAAAAGTAAATGTAATTAGTAGAAAAAAGACAGCGGAAAGCATGGTTGCTTTCCGCGATAATAAGTTATGATGTTTCATTTGTTGCTATCTATTCTAAAAATTTGAGGTAAAATTAAAAAGCTTAGCCAATTAGCACTTCGCTATTTTCGTGTACTTCATCGTAAAATTCAGAATACACATTGATGTATTCTTCCGGAGATTGATAATCTAATTTTGGACCACTAAAGTCGTCAAATATCTTTTGTAAATCATTGTTAATGCTCTCACTTCCTTTTATTAAAGCATCAGAACAATTAATGGCAGCTTTATTTAACCCAACAAAACATGTTTCAGCAAAATCTTTAGCTCTATCTTTGTCCATACCTTCCATGTAAGCTTTCTTAATTAAATCTTTGTTTAATTTCCCATCGTAGTCGTTGTTATATAATGAATAAACCACTTTTGCATTTTCAAAAACAGGGTCTTTACTATAAGAGGTTTTAATATAAAGAGGTACTAAACTAGTCATCCAACCGTGGCAGTGAACAATATCCGGCACCCAACCTAATTTTTTTACTGTTTCTAAAACGCCTCTTGCAAAAAAGATGGCTCTTTCGTCATTGTCTTTAAATAATTCTCCTGTCTTAGGGTCGTGAAGCATGGCTTTTCTTTCAAAAAAATCTTCACTATCAATAAAGTAAACCTGTAAGCGAGCTTGTTGGATAGAACCCACTTTTATAATTAATGGGTGGTCGTTATCATCAATAATCAGGTTCATTCCTGAAAGTCTTATTACTTCATGCAGTTGATTCCTTCTTTCGTTAATGCAGCCAAATTTGGGCATAAAAGTTCTGATTTCTTTACCTTTTTCTTGAATTCCTTGTGGAAGTTGTCTTCCAATGGTAGCGATTTCACTTTCTTCTAAATACGGGGTAATTTCCTGTGAAATAAATAATACTTTTGTCTTTTTCATAGATATAGTTATTGTGATTCCGTTGTTTCCTTGTATGTAGTAGCCTCTCCTTGATTAATTACAATAGTTTAGCGAGCCTAAAAATTATCCTTTTTAAACCATCTAAATTTCTTTTAAAAAATACAAGTAAAGGTTAGGGTATTCAAACTAAATTATAATTGTTAGCACCAACACTACACACAGTTTTAACCAAAAATTAAGTATAAAATTGTGTTTAGCTGTACAAAATTACAAATTTTTACAACGTTAGTCAAGTGATTTTTTAACTTCATCGAAAATACGGCATAATTAAAATCAATGAAAAGCATATTTTAAACAATGGTGAAGAAAAATAGTATGCTACTTATTTTATTCATCCCTCATTTTCAAAACCATGTTAAAACCATGTTAGCAACCTGTTAATTAACTGAATGACAACATGATTTTATAATATTGACAAAAGTACAATAAAGTTATCCATAAGCTGTTTTTCTTATCATCAATATGTGTACTTTTGGGCTATGGCAGCAGAAGAAAAAAGAAATAAAACCAGACAAAAACTAGCGTTAACCAACATGGGGGCTGCGTTAGAACAGGGGAAATTACCTCCACAAGCAGTAGATTTAGAAGAAGCAGTATTAGGAGCATTAATGCTTGAGCGTGAAGCTGTAAACACTGCTATTGACATTCTTCAACCTCGTAGCTTTTACAAAGAAAGTCATCAAAAAATATTTGCTGCCATCCAATATTTATTTGAAAAATCGCAAGCAGTAGATTTGTTAACCGTTACCAACGAACTGAAAAAAAGAGGTGAATTAGATATTGTTGGTGGTGCTTACTACATTACCCAGCTTACCAATAGAGTAGCTTCTGCTGCCAACATTGAATTTCACGCTAGAGTTATTGCTCAAAAATACATTTTAAGAGAACTTATTCGTATTTCTTCAGAAATTATCACCAATGCTTATGACGATACTACTGATGTGTTTGACTTATTAGATAAAGCGGAATCATCTTTATTTTCAGTAGCTGAAGGTAATATCCGTAAAAGTTTTGAGAGTGTTTCTGAATTAATTTCATCAGCATTAAAGCAAATAGAAAATGCTAAAAACAAAGAATCTGGCGTAATAGGTGTTCCTTCTGGTTTTACGGCTTTAGACCGTGTAACTTCCGGGTGGCAACCTTCCGATTTGGTGATTATTGCTGCCCGTCCGGCAATGGGAAAAACCTCATACGTTTTGTCTTTAGCAAGAAATGCAGCGGTAGATTATAAAATTCCCGTTGCCTTTTTCTCTTTGGAGATGTCTTCCGTTCAATTGGTAACTCGTTTAATATCAGCAGAATCAGAAATATCGTCTGAAAAATTAAGAAGCGGAAATTTACGTAACGATGAGATCCAGCAAATTCATTCTAGAATTACAGAATTAAGTGAAGCTCCTATTTTTATTGATGACACAGCAGGGTTATCCGTTTTTGAGTTGCGTGCAAAAGCCCGAAGATTAAAAGCCAAACACAACATCCAATTACTAATAATAGATTACCTTCAACTGATGTCCGGTGGTAACGATAGTGGCAAAAGCAGTGGTAACAGAGAACAAGAAATTAGTATGATTTCGAGGTCGCTTAAGAGTATTGCCAAAGAGTTGAGTATTCCCGTATTAGCCCTATCGCAGTTGAGCAGAGCTGTTGAAACAAGAGGAGGAAATAAACGACCTCAACTTTCAGATTTAAGAGAGTCCGGCTCTATAGAACAGGATGCCGATATGGTGCAATTTATTCATCGTGCTGCTTACTATGGCATTACCGA
The DNA here is from genome assembly GCA_035305805.1 of Vicingaceae bacterium. GTDB lineage: Bacteria > Bacteroidota > Bacteroidia > Flavobacteriales_E > Vicingaceae > BRH-c54. The sequence goes on from DATGOR010000292.1 coordinate 17,551, forward strand.
AGATGAAGAAGGAAATCCTACCGATGGAAAAGCAACCATTATTATAGCCAAACACAGAAATGGTGCGGTTTGCGATGTAAACCTTAAATTTGTTAATGAATTGGCAAAATTTATGGATAATGACGAAAACAATTTTGGCAATGACGATTATGGTAGCACTCCTATGAGTGTAAGGGGAGATGAATTTGATAGTGGAGCAACTATAGTTAAATCCTCAAAAATGAATGACTTGAATGATGATAACGATGGTTTTAACCCTGATTTAGGTGATGTGCCTTTCTAATGGTACCAACCACCATCTTTCCCATTCAATAAATTAATTGAAACACTATTCGATGAAAAAATTATTTTTCATACTACTTTTTACCTTTATGGGCATTTTTGCCAATGCTACTCAACTGCTTATTCCTATGGATGAAGCACAAAAAAATCATTTAAAAGCTTACGGCATTGCTTATTGGGTTCTAGAAAATAATTTGGAGGTACAATGGTTACTCAACTACAGAGGCGGTAGTTTTATGATGCAACATGTAAAAGCATTAGAAGAGGAACTATTGATTAGAGGGGTTTCATTCGAAATTATTGCTGATGTTAAAGCCAATGCTATTTTGCAACAAATTGCAGATCCTGAAGTGAATATGGATGCCGTTAAATTGGAAAAAGCACCAAAAATTGCCGTTTATTCTCCAAAAAACAAACAACCTTGGGACGATGCAGTAACCTTAGTATTAACTTATGCCGAAATTCCTTACGAGGTAGTATATGACGAAGAAATCATCAATGATAAATTACCTCTTTACGACTGGTTACACTTACACCACGAAGATTTTACGGGGCAATACGGAAAATTTTATTCTGCCTATAGAAATGCCCCTTGGTACAGAGAACAAGTAAGATACAATGAAGAAACAGCAGCAAAATTAGGGTTTAATAAAGTTTCGCAACTCAAATTAGGCGTAGCCAAAAAAATTAAAGAATTTACACTTGGAGGTGGATTTCTATTTGCCATGTGTTCAGGAACTGATGCATTAGATATTGCGTTGTCTGCCGAAGGATTAGACATTTGTGAATCGATGTTTGATGGAGATGGCACAACTCCTAATTATAACCAACAATTGGATTTTTCTAAAACTTTTGCTTTTGAAAAGTTTACCCTCAAAACCAATCCCTACGAATACGAATTTTCTACTATCGATGCCACCTCTCCTGTACATGTTAATACCCCTCAAAATTTAGATAATTTTACCTTGTTCGATTTTTCTGCAAAATGGGACATTGTACCTACCATGTTGTGTCAAAATCATCAAAAAATTATTAAAGGATTTTATGGTCAAACCACTTCTTACAACAAAGAATACATTAAAAAAGATGTGTTAATTATGGGCGAAAATAAAGCTTTAAATATTGCTCGCTATATCCACGGAACCATGGGGAAAGGCACTTGGACTTTTTATAGCGGGCATGACCCTGAAGACTATCAACACAAAGTTGGCGACCCTCCTACTGATTTAAACCTACACCCTAATTCGCCAGGTTATCGCTTAATTTTAAACAACATCCTGTTTCCTGCTGCTAAAAAGAAAAAACAAAAAACATAGTTTTTTTCAACATCTATCAAAAGTATGTTACATTTTTAAAATTTCCTGCCATTTTAATGTAACTTTTAACAGATTATTTCGGTTTAAGTAATTAGTTCTTTGAATGATTTGCTTCGGCAAATTAAACAAAACAGTTTGTTTCACCCTCTAAAACTTAACACTATGAAAACACTAGCTAAAACCCTTGCCATTGTTGCTTTATTGGTTAGCTCA
>DATGOR010000293.1:0-4531 GCA_035305805.1 Vicingaceae bacterium
GCTTAGAACAACTTGCACTACACAACCACTTGACATAACAGCAACAACTACAAATGATACCATTTGTAACAATGAATGTACAAATATAGAAGCTATAGTAACCGGAGGAACTACTCCTTACAACATCACATGGAATAATGGCGTACCAAATGGAGCAGGCCCACACAATGTTTGTCCAACTACCACTACTACTTATATTGCCACTGTAACAGATTCTTTAAACAATACAGATACCTCATCCATCACTATTTATGTAAACCCAACCGATTCTAATTATTCTGCCATTTCTATTTGTGCTAAAGACAGTGTATTTGCTGGTGGAGCTTGGCAAAATACCACGGGAATGTATTACGATACACTTCAAAATACTTATGGATGCGATAGTTTGTTAGTTACTGATTTAACCGTTACCCCCTCAGATGCAGCTTTATTTAACTATCCTCAAAATAATTATTGTATTACAGATGCCAACCCAACTCCAACCATTACAGGAACAACAGGCGGAACTTTTACCATAGATAATAGTGGTACAATCAACTCCTCTACAGGTGAAATTAATATTGCTTCAAGTGGTGTTGGAACTTTTAATATTACATATACCACCAATGGAACTTGTCCTGATACCAATATGGTTACTATTACAATTGTATCAAGTGGAGATGCAACCATTACGCCAGCAGGTCCATTTTGTGAAAATGATGCTGCCACAACACTTACTGCTGCTCAATCGGGTGGTGTTTGGTCAGGAAATGGTATTACCAACACCTCAACAGGTGTTTTTGACCCTTCTATAGCAGGTGTTGGAACGCATCAAATCATTTACACCATTTCCGGTTCTTGTGGTGATGTTGATACTATTTCAATTACAGTAAATGCACAAGATGACGCTTCTTTCAACTTTAGTCCAACTGTATTTTGTTCTTCAGATGCCAATCCAACTCCAACAATAACAGGAACAGCAGGTGGAACTTTTGCCATAGATAATGGTGGTGTAATTAATGCTTCAACGGGTGAAATTAATATTGCTTCAAGTGGTATTGGAACTTTCAATATTACTTATACCACTAGCGGAACTTGTCCGGACACCAACACAGTAAGCATAATCATTAATAATTGTACTAACCCTATTGCCAATTTTATAGTAAGCGATACTTCCATTTGTAAAAACGAGTGTATTACCATTACAGATGCAAGTTCTAATACTACGTCTTGGCAATGGACATTTAATGGTGGAAATCCAGCTTTAGCAAGTACTTCAGGACCTCATACCGTTTGTTTTGATAGCGTTGGGACTTTTACTATAACACTAATCGCCACTAATGCTAATGGAAGTGATACAACCACTTCAACTATTACTGTAAATGACAATCCAACAGTAGATGCAGGAACAGATGTGGTGATTGATTTGGGACAAAGCACGTTGATCAATGCTACAGGAGGAAACGGAGGCTATACATGGACTCCTCCTACTTGGTTAGATTGTCCTACTTGTCCATCTACACTTTCAACACCAGATGAAACTATTACTTATACAGTTGTAGTTGTAGATTCTAATGGATGTACAGCTTCTGATGATGTTACCGTAATAGTAGATTTTGATTACGTGATTTGGGTACCTAATATTTTCTCTCCAAACGCAGATGGTAACAACGATGTGGTTTTTGTTAGGGGAGTTGGTGTCGAATCGTTTAACTTTAAAATCTACAATCGTTGGGGAGAAAAAGTGTTTGAAACTTCTGATTTAAACATCGGTTGGGATGGTACATTTAGAGGAGAAAAGTTAAATAGTGCTGTATTTGTTTATTACTTAGAAGCTACCTTTAAAAATGGCACTTCAACAACCAAAAAAGGAGATATTACTCTTGTAAAATAATCTTAACAATAAAATTCTGAATATGAAAAAACTACTATTAATAAGCTCTTGTATATTTTCTCTTGCATTACAAGCTCAAGATATTCACTTTACTATGTGGGATGCCGTTCCTATTACAACAAACCCTGCAGCTACAGGTGTTTTTAGAGGCGACCACAGAGCTGTTATAAACTACCGTAACCAATGGTCGAGCGTAGGAAAACCTTATAACACTTACTCATTTATGGGCGATGCCGGAATTCTAAAAAACAAATGGCAAAACGGATTTATGGGAGTTGGAATTAATGTTTATAAAGACAATGCCGGTCAAAATGATTTTGGTGCTACTAAAGTGTCTTTAGGATTATCAAATATTGTTTTTTTAGATGACAAAAACTCCGCTTCTGTTGGTTTAATGGGCTCTTGGGGGCAAAATGCACTGAACACCTCCAATGCAGAATGGGACGCTCAATTCAACGGACAGTACTTTGATCCCACTTTAAGTTCCAACGAACCATTTAATTATGAAAACAAAAGCTACTTTGATTTTTCTGCAGGAGTTTTGTGGGCTTATGGAACAGGTTCAAAAACGTTAAGTTCGCAAGACGAATTTAGTATGAAAGCCGGATTGGCATTTTACCATGTAACTCGCCCTGAAGGAAGTATTTCAGCCATTGAAAAAGATAAGTTGTACTCTCGCTGGGCTTTTCATGCAGATGCTTATATTGGTATCAGTAATTCAAAATTTGCAATAAAACCTAAGTTTTTAACTTACATTCAAGGTCCATCCAGACAGTTTGCTTTAGGAACATTATTACGCTATATGATTAAAGAAGAATCTAAATATACCGGATTTTTCACAGAAATGGCGATATCTTTTGGTGGTTACTACCGTGTGGGTGATGCGTTTGCTCCTTCGGTTGAGTTTGAAATTGGAGGACTTGCTCTTGGTGTCGCTTACGATATGAACTTATCAGGGCTAAGTGTAGCTACCAATGGAAACGGAGGGCCAGAGGTGTTTGTTAAATTTGTTAGCCCAAATCCATTTTCTTATGGAAAAGGAACTAAAAGTAGTGCAAGGTTCAACTAATTTTATGTTGATTTAAGTTTTTAGCATACTTTATACTTTAAACACCTTTGCAGTTTTATTTCATTTAGTAATTTCGTATGAAAATTTATCTAAATGAATAACTACAATACACTTAAAGAATTAATTGCCATAGATTCACCTTCGGGATATACCGATAACGCTAGCAAATATATTTTTGACTTATTAAAAAGCTACGGCTATCAACCGGAATATACCAATAAAGGTGCGGTAAAATGTGCCTTGGGTAACAACCCAACGTTGGCACTGGCTGCTCATGTTGATACCTTAGGGGCTATTGTTTCCGGAATTAAATCTAACGGAACGCTTTCGTTTTCTTTGTTAGGGGGACTTTCATTAACAGGAGCTGAAGGCGAATACGTAAAAATTATTACCCACGAAGGAAAAACTTATACCGGAACTATTTTACTAAACAATCCTTCGGTACATGCCAATAACGAAAAAGAAAAAACGGAACGCTCTATTAAAAGCATGCACATTAGAATTGATGAAGAGGTTTATACCAAAGAAGACGTAGAAAAATTAGGAATTGAAGTAGGCGACATTATTTGCGTGGATGTAAAATACCAAGAATTAGAAAATGGCTTTATAAAATCACGGTTTTTGGACAACAAAGCCGGGTGCTTTGTGTTGTTTGAAATTGCTCGAAGACTAAAAGAACAAGGAAAAGAAGTTCCTGTAGAATTATTTTTCTCTAATTACGAAGAAGTAGGGCATGGCGGTACTGTTGGTTATTCTGAGAACATAAAAGAATTGCTGGTATTAGATATGGGCGTATTAGGTGATGATTGCCAAGGGAACGAAGTAAGCTGTTCTATTTGTGCTAAAGATTCTTCCGGTCCTTATGATTATACTTTTAGAAAAAAATTAGTGGATATAGCTAAGAAAAACAATATTCCTTATAAAATAGATGTATATCCACACTATGGTTCGGATGGTTCTGCTGCTTTACGTGCCGGAAACGATTTTAGGGTTGCTCTCATTGGAATGGGAGTGGCAGCATCTCACGGAACAGAAAGAACGCACAAAAAAGGCATTGAAGCTACCATAGATTTGTGTTTGGCTTACATCAATCAATATAACTAAGGAATGATTAAGTACAATCCTAAAAATTGGTTCGTTCATATATTGTCATTTCACAAAAGTGACACTTTTCGTATTTTATGGAAAGAACTCATTTTAATGGCTTTACTCACCACTGTTATTTCTTATTTAGAAATTGAATACTTGGTAGAATCCTCTTGGCACAGGGAGTTAATGGCAGTTTATTCTTTAGTCGGTTTTGTTTTATCATTGTTATTGGTATTTAGAACCAATACCGGTTACGATCGTTGGTGGGAAGGTAGAAAAAAATGGGGGGAATTGGTAAACAACACCCGAAATTTAGCCATAAAAATAGCTAGTTCTTCCGTATTCCATCAACACGATAAAGATTTTTTTGCCCGCATGATTCCTAACTATGCTTATGCCATGAAAGAACATTTACGTGAGGGTGTTAATATGGATGAACTTTCTCTTACAGAAAATGAAAAACAAGTATTGGAAAACAAAGAGCACAAAGTAAATTATAT
>DATGOR010000294.1:0-7555 GCA_035305805.1 Vicingaceae bacterium
CCAAATAAATACATCAATTTAGTAATGGCAGACTCAAAGGTAAGGTCTTTACCGCCTATTACACCAATTTCTTTTAGAGCAGAACTAGTTTCATATTTACCTTGTTCAACACTTCCGCTTATGCATTGTGAAATGTTTACTATTATCACATTATTTTCAATAGCTTTTTTTAGACAATCTATAAACCATCTTTCGGTAGTAGTATTTCCAGCTCCAAAAGTTTCAATAACTAATGCTTTAAGATGAGGAATAGTGGTAATACTTTCCACCACGCTTTTAGTAATTCCGGGAAACATTTTTAAAGTAGCAATATTAGCATCTAATTCATAATGAAAAACAGTTGGGTTTTCTTCATTTGGTTGAAACAAGTATTGAGAGTTAAATTTAAGATTAACCCCTGCCTCAGCTAAAAAAGGATAATTAGGTGATTGAAATGCTTCAAACTGTTCAGCACTTACTTTAGTGGAACGATTTCCCCTATATAAATTATATTCAAAGTAAATAGCCACTTCCGGAACCAACATTTTTCCATTAAACTTTGATGCAGCTATTTCTATGGCAGAAAGTAGATTTTCTTTAGCATCTGTTCTAACAGCTCCTATAGGTAACTGAGAACCGGTAAGTATGATAGGTTTTTTCAGATTTTCAATCATAAAACTTAGTGCAGAAGCTGTATATGCCATTGTATCAGAGCCGTGTAGAACAACAAATCCATCATAAACAGGGTAATTTTCTTCTATTATTTTACACAACTCCACCCAGTGTTTGGGTTGAATATCAGAAGAATCTATTGGTTTTGAAAATGAAACAGAACTAATAGAAGCATTGATTTTTTTAATTTCAGGAATTTCTTGAATTAATGTATCAAAGTCAAATGCCACTAAAGCTCCTGTTTCTTTGTCTTGAACCATTCCAATAGTGCCACCGGTGTATATGATTAATATAGAATTCATTCTACTAGTTTATGAGTTTTTATGTTCAACTTTCTTGCGGGGTTTTTTACTTACTAAATATACGCCTGTAAAAATAAACAAAGCAGCACTAATTTTAATAATATCCAAACTGTCTTTTCCTGCCCAAATAGCAATTAACGTTGCTAATAATGGTTGTAAGTAAATATAGGTGGAAACTATGGATGGCGAAAGTCTTTTCAGTCCGTAAATATTAAATAAATAAGCCAAAAACGTAGTAGAAACAACCACAAATAAAAACTCCCACCATATAGTTGGAGTAAAAGATGCCCAATCTATTTGCTTAAATTCTGAGATCCCAAACGGAAAAACCATGATTAATCCAAAAGCAAAAACCCACGACATCACAGTAATAGGTTTATACTTTCGCATAAGAGGAACAGCAATTACTAAATAAACACCATAAGACATGGCATTTAAAAAGATAAAAATATCACCTTTTAAATTTTCCGACCCAAAGGTAAAACTACCTTTAAATAATAGCAACAATAAGGCTCCGATTATACCCAAGGCAATTCCTGTTATTTTGGTAAATGTAATTTTGTTTTTTAAAATGATAGCAGAAGCAATTAAAACCATAATTGGGTTGGAAACCATAATAATTCCGGCATTGATGGGAGTGGTGTTATCTAGTCCGTATAAAAACATCAATTGGTTGGCAGCTACTCCAAAGAAACCACAAAAAAGCAATCTGAAAAAATCCTTTCTATCAATTTTTTCGTAAGTGAAATAATAAATTGTCCAAAATAAAATAACCGCACCCAACACCCTACAGAGTACTAAGCCAAAAGGTTGTACAAACCCGGGCATCAAATCTTTAGCTATGGAATAATTAGCACCATAGATTAAATTGGCTGTAAAGAGTGCCAAGTGGGGTTTAACATTGTTACTCATAAAAGTTGTTTGGCAGCGGCAATGGTTTTAGCAGAATTTCCCACAAAAATAGCATCATTAATAATGATAACCGGACGTTTTAAAAAGGTATATTCTTCTAAAATCAATTTTTGATAATCCTTTTCTGATAAAGCCTTGTTTTTTAACTCCATGGTTTTGTATTTTATGGCTCGTTTACTGAATAAGCTTTCATAAGAACCACTCAAATTTGCCATTTCTTGTAGTTGTTCAGCAGTTATTTTTGTAGTTTTGATGTCTTGAAATTCAAAATCATCATTTAGGTTAAGCTCCTGAATAATTTTTTTGCAAGTAGAACATGTAGAGAGGTAATAAATTTTTTTCATCTTTTGATAGTTTTTTAGTTCATGTCAGAAAACAGTAGCAAAGTAACCGAATTATTTACCGCAAAAAAAATTGCGATACCAATTGTTATTGGATTGATAGTTTCGGGGTATTTGTTATGGAAAAATACTGACTGGCAGGAATTTTCTAAAGTAAATTGGAATTTCGAGTTTTTCTTTTGGATGTTCGTTGCCCTTTTAATGATGGCGTGCAGAGATATTGGCTATATGTATCGCATTAGAGTCCTTACCCACAAAGAAATTAGTTGGCGACACAGTTTTGATGTCATTATGCTATGGGAGTTTGTTTCGGCTGTTACTCCTTCTGTAGTTGGAGGAACAGGTGCCGCACTTTATATCATTAACAAAGAAGGCATAAGTGCCGGAAAAAGTACTGCCATTGTAATGATTACCGCTTTTTTTGATGAGCTTTTTTATGTGTTAACTGTTCCTGTTGTATTAATTTTTATTGGAACAAAGTACCTTTTTCCGGTAGAACTACAAAAGGAGATTTTTGGAATAACATTTTCCACCGAAGGCATTTTTTGGATAGGTTACGGATTTATGTTTCTGTTACTTAGCATTATTACTTATGGTATATTACTAAATCCCAAAGGATTTAAAGCCATTATCCTCAATGTGTTTAAAATAAAATTTTTAAGAAAATGGCGATATAGTGCCATACAAGTGGGTGATGACATTATTGAAACATCCAAGCAAATGAAAAAAGAATCATTTTGGTTCTGGTTCAAAGCATTTGTTGCTACTTTTTTAGGTTGGACAGCTCGTTTTTGGGTAGTCAACTTTCTTATATTGGCATTTGTATCTGTGGACGATCACTTATTAATTTACGGTCGGCAATTAGTCATGTGGGTAATTATGTTAATTAGCCCAACTCCGGGAGGTGCCGGTATAGCAGAGTTTGCTTTTAATGGATTCTTAAAGGACTTTATTCCATTTGGATTAGCAGGGCTTTTAGCAGTTTTGTGGAGGCTATTAAGCTATTATCCTTATTTGTTTATTGGAATTTTCGTGTTGCCAAATTGGCTAAAAAGAGTGTATAAAAAATAATATTCTAGCAAACTGATTCTTTACTTTGTGAATAATGATAACTGGTTTTTATACTAGTGGTTTATGTATATTTGCATTTTAAAAAAGGGTAATAATATAATCAAAATAACAAATGAAGATTTCCTACAATTGGTTGAAAGAATATATTGATATTAACCATATTTCTCCTGATAAATTAGCTACACTTTTAACAGATTGTGGGTTAGAAGTAGAAGGTTATGAAACCAAAGAAAGTATAAAAGGAGGGTTAAAGGGTTTGGTAATTGGAGAGGTAATTTCAAAAGAAAAACACCCCGATGCCGATAGATTAAGTGTAACTCAAGTAAAAATAAACGAAAGTGAACCATTGCTTCATATTGTTTGTGGAGCTCCTAACGTGAGTGCCGGGCAAAAAGTAGTGGTAGCACCGGTTGGATGTGTTATTTCTCCTACAAATGGAGAACCTTTTAAAATTAAAAAATCTAAAATTAGAGGACAACTCTCTGAGGGAATGATTTGTGCCGAAGATGAAATTGGATTAGGAAATAGTCATGATGGAATAATGGTGTTAGATGCTTCAGCTCCTGTAGGAGAATTAGCAATGAATTATTTTAAAGTAGAAACAGACACTATTTTTGAGATAGGATTAACACCCAACAGAGCAGATGCAACCGGACATATTGGAGTTGCTAGAGACATTGCTGCTGTATTAAATCAAAATACAAAAACAGTCAGTATTCAATACCCAAACGTTGAAAATGTGTTGCCAAAAAACAATGATTTCCCTGTAAAAGTTACTGTAGAAGATCAAGAACGCTGTGCTAGGTATTCCTCTTTAACCATTACTGGAATTAAAGTAACAGACTCACCAAATTGGCTAAAAAACAGGCTGTTGTCTATTGGTCTTACCCCAATTAATAATGTAGTTGATGTTACCAATTTTGTAATGCACGAATTAGGGCAGCCGCTTCATGCTTTTGATGCAGATAAAATTGCGGGAAAGCAAATTAAAGTTAAAACAGTAAATGAAGGAGCTCTCTTTGTTACATTAGATGAAGTAGAACGTAAACTTAGCTCTGAAGACTTAATGATTTGTGATAACGAAAAACCTTTGTGTATTGCAGGTGTTTTTGGAGGTATTTCATCTGGCATATCAGCTAATACCTCTTGTGTTTTCTTAGAAAGTGCTTATTTTAGTGCTGTATCAGTTAGAAAAACAGCAAAAAGACATGGATTAAATACAGATGCTTCTTTCCGTTACGAAAGAGGTGCAGATCCAAATATTACTGTTTACGCACTAAAAAGAGCCGCTCAACTAATTACCGAAATTGCAGGGGGTAAAATTTCATCAGAAATAAACGATGTTTATCCTCAACCAATATCAAATTTTGAAATTGATTTTAGTTATGCTAATTGCGACAGATTAATAGGCAAAAAATTAGATAGAGCACTGATTAAAAATATCCTTACTTCTATTGGAATAGAGATAAATGAAGAATTAGAAGGTCATTTAAAATTACAAGTTCCTCCATTCAAAGTAGATGTTACCAGAGAAGTGGATGTAATTGAAGAAATATTAAGAATTTATGGTTATAACAACATAGAATTGCCGAATAAACTTACTACAGCAATTGCTCATCAACCTTCGCCCGACAAAGAAAAGGTAATTAATACCATTTCCGATTTACTAGTTAGTAAAGGATTTTATGAAATTTTTTCTAACTCATTAACCAAACAAAGATATTACCCTGAAGACAAAGATTTGGTGGAAATGATAAACCCGCTAAGCAATGAGTTGGGCGTGATGCGAAAAACACTATTGTTTAGTTCATTAGAAACAATAGTATTTAATCAAAATAGAAAGAATTCAGATTTATGCTTATTTGAAATAGGGAAAATATATCATCAAAAAGAAGGTAAGTTTTCAGAAAGCAATCAATTAAGTATTGTTCTTACGGGTAAGCAATTTGCAGAAAGTTGGAATACTACTAAAAATCTAACAGACTTTTTTCAATTAAGAGGAGTGGTAAACGCTGTATTAGAAAGATTAGGGTTGGATGAAAATCAGTTGCAGCTTACAGAAAGTTCAAATAATTACTTTAAATATGGGTTAACTTATCAACTCAATAATAAAGAGTTGGTAGAAATGGGAGAAGTAAGTACAAAACTCATGAAACAATTTGATATACAACACCCTGTTTATTACGCTCAAATCGAGGTTGATATTTTATTAAAGTATTTGAAAAAACTACAAGTTCAGTATATTCAGGTAAATAAATTTCCATCTGTTAGAAGAGATTTATCGTTGTTGATACCCAAAAAAGTAAGCTATGAATCGTTAAAGAATGCTGCATTAAAAGCAGAAAGAAAATGCTTAAAAAAAGTATCATTATTTGATGTGTACGAAGGGGAAAACATAGGTGAAGGCAATAAATCTTATGCGGTGAGTTTTATATTTGAGGATACCACAAAGACACTTACAGACAAAGAGGTAGATAAAATGATGCAACGATTAATAAGTACTTTTTCTCAAGAATTTAATGCACAGGTGCGATAAAATAAACAAATTTTAATTCAAACTCTTGGGTTCTTATTTTTTTGTAAATAAAAATTATTTTGTAAATAATGTATACTTTTATTAAATTTGTTAACCTAAACTTATAACTAATTTATTATTAACTAAATCTTTAAAGCTATGAAAAAACTTTCACTATTTCTAGCACTAATGATAACAGGAGTATTTGTATATGCTCAGGTTATTTTTCAAGTGCAATCTCCGGCACCACTTACCGGAAATTATGCTCTTACATGGGCAGACCCAGGAGGGGGCGATTGGGCAACTCCAGATTTAAATGTTCCTGCTAATGCGGTTACAGGTACTCTACAATTTGTTGATGCTCCAGGTGGAGATACAATTGCGTGTGCCCCACCGTTAGCAACTAGTCTTACGGGAAAAATTGCTGTTGTTTACAGAGGTTCTTGTGAGTTTGGTGCTAAAGCATTAGCGGCTCAAAATGCAGGAGCAATTGCTTGTATTATTGTAAATAACATTGCTGGACCACCTGTAGGAATGGCAGGAGGAACAAACGGGCTTTCTGTAACTATTCCAGTTATTATGATTTCTGATGTTGATGGTGCGGCATTAAGAAACGACATTATTGCTGGCAATGTAACTGGATTTATCGGTAGTAAAGTGGGGCTTTTTGCTGACGATTTAGGTTCAACACCAGCAGATGTATTAATGGCAAGAAGATTTTCTAATCTTTTAGCTTTATCACAAAGTGCTACAGAATTTAGTGTGCCAACAGGTGCGTGGGTTCGTAATTTCGGAAACCAAACTCAAAACAATGCAGAACTAAAAGTTGAAGTAAAACTAGGAACTACTACGCTTTTTGCCGATAGTGCTGCTATAAATGGGTTAGCTCCTGGAGATTCGGTTTATGTTTCTTTAGCTACTTTTTCTCAGACTTCTTATACTGCAGGTTATTATAAAATGACTTATACAATCAAAACTCAAAATGCAGATGGAGACCCTAATGACAATACTATATCAGCTGATTTTATGATTGATAATAGTGTTTATTCATATGCAAGAAGAGATGAAAGTACTGGAGACATTTTGCATCCGGCAGGATATAGACCTTCATCCTTTACGAGTGATTATGAAAACTGTATAGCATTTAGTGACCCTAACGCTAGCAGACTTCAAGCTGATGGAATGATTTTTGTCGGAAAAGTTAGCTCTGGTGATGATCCATCAGGTTCGGAATATGTAATTGCTAAGGCTTATTCTTGGGATGATGTATTTACTGACATCAATGATCCTAACTTTGCTTTATCTAATTTAAATCAAATAGATCAACAGTATTTTGCCTTTAATGCACTAAACGAAATTGATACTAATTTATATGTGCCTTTTAATAACTCAATTGTTTTAACTAACAATCAAAGGTATTTATTCTGTATCTATACAACTAGTACTATGTTATTCTTAGGGTTTGATAATCAAATTGATTACACTACTACTCAAGATACTTATTTACAGCCTAGTTTTCCCATGATTGTAGATGCAAGTAACGCTTACTTAAATGGTTTCGGATTAGAAAACGTTCCTTCCATTGGTGTTAAAACATCTTCTTCTGTTGGAGTAGATGAAGTAAACAACAACACTGAAATTAATGCTTATCCTAACCCTGCAAACAACGTGATTAATATTCCTGTTGCTGAGTTTAACGGATTAGCTCAATTAGACATTTACGATGTTACCGGAAAATTAGTTAAAACCGAAAATGTTAACTT
>DATGOR010000295.1:0-2804 GCA_035305805.1 Vicingaceae bacterium
CCTAGAGCAGCACTTGCATTAAAAGCACCATCATATATTAGTCCAAAAGCAGTAGGAATTAAATCATAATTTATCCCTAAAATAATTAATGCTGCTCCTACATACATGGCAGCCATAAAAGGCACTACTTTTTCGGTAACTGAACCGATTCTTTTTATACCACCTATAATCACCACACCAACTATTGCTGCCATAATAAGTCCTATCATAGCCCCGGCAAACCCTTGCTCCATCCCTAACCTTTCCATAATTTGTGCTGCTGCCTGATTGGCCTGAAACATGTTGCCCCCTCCAAAAGAACCTCCCACACACATAATGGCAAAAAAACCTGCTAAGATAGTTCCCAACACCCCCATTCCTTTTTCTTTTAATCCTTTGGATAAATAATACATAGGACCTCCATGTACTGCACCATCAGGGCCAACCTCTCTATATTTTACGCCAAGTGTACATTCTGTGAATTTTGATGCCATTCCTAAAAATCCTGCTAAAATCATCCATAATGTTGAACCGGGACCTCCAATAGCTACTGCAACCGCTACACCTGCAATATTTCCCAAACCAACAGTAGCTGACAACGCAGCTGTTAATGCTTGGAAATGTGAGACTTCACCATCCCCTTCTACTTTCATGGTTTCAAAAACATCCTCACCGGGCGTGGGATCTCCTTCAGCTATATCAGCTTTGTGTTTGTCTATCCCATCATAATCCCCTTTCACTATTTTAATAGCTGTTTTTATTAATGTAATGTTAGCAAACTTAAAGTACAATGTAAAATAGATAGCACCTGCTATTAATATGATTAACACTATTGGAACAGAATACTCGCCAAACTGAACTGAATAAAAAATAACTGTACCTACAGCATCAGCTACAGGTCTAAAAAATGCATCAATCCGCTGATCTATACTCATTTCTTCAGCTGCTTCTTGAGCAAAAGAAATCATCGGAATAAATACTGAAAAAACAGAAAGTAATAAGGTCTTTATTTTAAGCATAATAAGTAGATTGATTTTTAGAATTCGTCCAAAAGTAGTAAAATATTGATGGAATGACAAAAAACATTTTGCAGTTTTTTTAAGAAAATTAATGAGGGTAAAATAGTAAAAAAGTTATTGTATGTTTCAGTTTTAAATTCTACTTTTGAACTCGTAAAAAAATAACCACAGAAAATTTAAAACCATGAGTGTATTAGTAAATAAAAATTCAAAGATTATTGTACAAGGATTTACCGGGAGTGAAGGCACCTTCCATGCCGGACAAATGATAGAATACGGAACGAATGTAGTTGGCGGTGTTACTCCGGGAAAAGGTGGTCAGACTCATTTAGACAAGCCCGTTTTCAACACAGTAGAAGATGCTGTAAAAGCTACCGGAGCTGATGTTTCAATAATTTTTGTACCTCCTGCCTTTGCAGCTGATGCAATAATTGAAGCAGCTGATGCAGGCATTAAAGTAATTGTTTGTATTACTGAGGGAATTCCTGTTAAAGACATGATTCCTGTTAAAGAATATTTAAAATCAACTGACGCTCGTTTAATTGGACCTAACTGTCCCGGAGTTATCACACCGGATGGTGCTAAAGTAGGTATTATGCCGGGGTTTATCTTTAAATCAGGTAAAATTGGTATTGTTTCTAAATCAGGAACATTAACTTACGAAGCTGCCGACCAAGTAGTAAAAGCCGGTTTAGGAATTTCTACAGCCATTGGTATTGGTGGTGATCCTATTATTGGAACTACCACTCAAGAAGCGATAGAATTGTTTATGAACGACCCGGAAACAGAAGGTATTGTTATGATTGGTGAAATTGGTGGAAATTTAGAAGCCAATGCTGCCAACTGGATAAAAGCAAACGGAACTAAGCCTGTTGTTGGATTTATTGCCGGAGAAACTGCACCTGCAGGTAGAACAATGGGACATGCCGGAGCTATTGTTGGTGGTGAAGAAGATACTGCAAAAGCCAAAAAGAGAATCATGAGAGAATGTGGTATTACTGTAGTTGATTCTCCAGCCGATATCGGACAAACCATGGCTAGTTTAATGAAAGTGAATGCATAATTTTTTTAACCTGATTTTAAATTTACAACATACATGAAGTTATTGGAAGGAAAAGTTGCTATCATTACAGGAGCAACAAGAGGCATAGGTAAAGGTGTGGCAGAGGTTTTTGCTAAAAACGGAGCCGATATCGCTTTTACATACGTTTCGTCTGACGAACAAGCAAAAAAAGTAGAAGAAGAATTAAAGCAATACGGTGTAAAAGCTAAAGCTTATAAGTCAGATGCTTCTATTTATTCGCAAGCTGAAAAATTTATTGAAGAAGTAGTTGCCGATTTTGGTAAAATTGACGCTATTGTTAATAATGCCGGCATTACCCGTGATGGTTTATTGATGAGAATGACAGAAGAAAATTGGGACGATGTAATGAACGTAAATTTAAAATCTGTTTTTAATATTACTAAATGTGCATTAAAAACTTTGCTTAAACAACGCTATGGCTCTATTATTAATATGAGTTCTGTAGTAGGCATCGAAGGTAATGCAGGACAATCTAACTATGCTGCTTCTAAAGCCGGAATAATTGGCTTTACCAAGTCTGTAGCTCAAGAAATTGGCTCAAGAAACATAAGAAGCAATGCCATTGCACCGGGGTTTATTGAAACTGAAATGACAGCACAATTAGATGAATCTATTATGAAAGGCTGGATTGAAGATATCCCTATGAAACGTGCAGGAACGCCTGAAGATGTAGCTAACGCTGCTTTATTCTTAGCTTCTGATTTATCTGCTTACGTTAACGG
>DATGOR010000296.1:0-10067 GCA_035305805.1 Vicingaceae bacterium
TGTGGCTATTTCTATCAAATAAGTACTTTCATTACGTTTTCCTCGGTAAGGAACGGGTGCTAAATAAGGTGCATCGGTTTCTAACACCAAGTGTTCTAGACTTATTTGTTCGACTACTTTATCTAACCCTGCATTTTTAAAAGTAACTACTCCGCCAATTCCTAGTTTAAAACCACCATAATTGATAATTTTTTGTGCTTGCTCCAAATTTCCAGTAAAACAATGGAAAATGCCACGCATGTTTTCGTCATTTTCTTCGTCCAAAATTTCAAAAATTTCATCAAAAGCATCTCTGCAATGAATAACAAAAGGCAAGTTGTTGGCTTTTGCCAAGCGAATTTGGTAACGAAAAGCGGTTTGTTGTTCTTTAAAAAAAGTTTTATCCCAATATAAATCTATACCTATCTCGCCAATGGCAACAACTTGATGTGCTGACAACATTTTTTCTACGTGTTCCAACTCTTGTTGGTAATCGGCTTTTACCGAACAAGGGTGTAAGCCCATCATGAGAAACATATTTTCGGGATATTTTTTTGCTAACGCCAACAAAGCATTGGTATAGCCACTATCAATGTTGGGTAAAAAAAACCTTGTAATTCCCAACTTAATGGCTTTTTGCACCACTTCATCAATGTCTTCTTTAAATTGCTCGGAATATAAATGGGTGTGTGTATCGGTTAAAATCATGCTGCAAAAATAAGGCTTATGGGCTTATTTTTAATACATTTTTGTATTTTTGAATATATGAAAACGACAATAGGATTATTATTTTTTTTAACAACATTTCCATTTACTAGTTATTCTCAGAAAAAGGAAACAACTAAGTTAACCGAAAGTGAATTTTTCAATAAATCAACAGTTATAGACACTATAGAAAGAACACTTCCTAATTCCAAAGGAAATGTTGTGGAAAGAGAAATAATCGCTAGACTTTATAATGAAGTTTATGGTGACACGTTACTTTGGTGGGTTGATAGAAAAATGTACCGTAAGGATGGAACTATAAAAATACATATAGAATATGAGAAAGAAGAGGTTACTGAAATCCATTATGATAAATTAGGTAAGAAATCTTTTAAAATAATAAGTACTTGGGGGACAGATGAAGAATCTGAGAGAATAATTAAACTAAACAGTTTAGGAGGTACAACAGCTATTTTTTTAAATAAAGAGAATTTTTTTTACGATAATGATATTTTAATTAAATCAGGTCTTACATATAAGCTACGAAAGGAAGGCGAATGGAAATATTTTGATAAAGAAACTGGAAAGCTAAAGAGAATTAAAATATATAAGAACGGCAAAAAAATTAAGGATAACAAAATTAATTAAAACAAACTGCCTTCCCATAATCGCTAAGCTGAAGCGTTGGCAGTTTACTATGGAGCTTAGTGATGGTTTTATGATTACTACAAAAATAGTCTTTTTAAGGTATTTTACCTACTCGACCTAAGCAGCCTCCCACTTTGCACTCGCAGAGCTTAGCTCGTACTGGGGGTTTCAAGTAACTAACCAAGCTGGCAAACGCATGTTTAATACACGATGTTATAAGCAGTAGATTTATTTTATAGTAATAATTTTTTTATATTTATCGATTTGTAAAAGCAATTGTTTTGTTCGTCCTTTTAGTAAAAGATTAAGATCAAAACAAACCTTTCGATACTTTATCGCTTTACAAAAATCGCTATCTAAAAATTCAGGGTATAGTCGAATAATTGGCTCATTTATTAAATCATAAGAATTATCCACATATAATTTAAGATGTACTGGGCCACAGCCTCCTCCATATGAAATATCAAGGTTTAAATTGTTGTCAATGATTTCTATATTTTCTATGGAAAAATCATAATTGTTAACATTCGAAGCATTAACTTTTTCTATTAGTGTCCAGCATTTATCAGATTGAAAATCAACTAAACTGTCATTAATAAAGAATTGTTGTTCTTGCCCAAATATTGAAAGGGTAGTCAAGGAAAATAATATTAAACAAAAAAATATCTTCATTTTATATTGCTTGTAACATGCGGATAAACACACTGGTTTGTTTATCCGCACTATATATTTACCCCAAATATAATAATTCTAATTAAATGGTACTATTTTTAATGTTCCAAGCAAGAATTTAAATCCAAGTATGTGGTTACAACCCTTTTATTCGTGTATTCGTGGCTATTTACTTTTTTCACAGCAACTTAACCACATAGCTTTATGTCTAATTAAGAACTTGCATAGTTTATATAGTTTGTTTCCAATTTATGGAAACGCTATGTATTGCTAAACATCTACTTTTGCAGCTATGTATTTCTATGAATCTATGTGGTTAAGCCCTTTTATTCGTGCATTGGTGGCTACTCCCTCAAGATTCCCAATAATTTTTCCGTTGCACTCCAAAGTTTCAGGGAATGACAACAATAGATAGTTTAGGAGTTTATAAGGTTAAAAGTTTAGAGGTTCTAGGTTTTCAAAACATAATAAAGACCGACCATTGATTGATTTAATAGTTTTTATCTGTTGCTTTTTTATTGTTTTTTAAATGTCAGATATAACTCCTTTTTAGTAACCAATTAAATTTATTGTACTTGAAGTCGTTTCTTGTGGTTACAATTTAGCGAGGCGTTGTGTAAGCAATCCTTGAACTGCAAAAAATCAACTATTATAAAGTAGGCTTCCTCACTGCCTGCTGAAAGCAATTTCTGCACAGTGGCTCGTAAGTATCGGTTTCTCCTAACTGCACCAATTTGTCGTTGGCATTTATTCGGTGCGAATGGTTAGCAAGCTCTCCGCAACGCATACATATTGCATGTACTTTGGTAATGTACTCTGCACAAGCCATAATTTGCGGCATTGGTCCAAATGGTTTCCCTTTAAAATCCATGTCTAATCCGGCAACAATCACACGTACTCCACTATTTGCCAACTGGTTGCATACCGCCACCAAACCATCATCAAAAAACTGAGCTTCATCTATGCCCACCACATCTACATTGTTTGCCAAAATAATAATGTTGGAAGAGGAAGGCACAGGGGTAGAATGAATTTCATTGGCATCGTGCGAAACTACTTTTTCTTCATCGTAGCGGGTGTCTATTTCGGGTTTAAAAATCTCCACATTTTGCTTGGCAAACTTGGCTCGCTTCATCCTGCGTATAAGCTCCTCGGTTTTCCCCGAAAACATAGAACCACAAATAACTTCTATCCACCCTTTCTTTCTATTGGTATGTATGCTGTTCTCTAAAAACATGTTTTAAAATTGTGTGGTAAAACTAATGGTTTTTTTGTTATTTTTATAGCAGGTATAGAAATAATCAACTACTTTTGTTAACGGTATATAAACCTTCAATAAATTCAATGAAAATGGACATTGCTACACTCAGAACAGAGCTTAACGACTTAATAGAAAATCTTGAAAAACATTCTGCTCAATTTCCTAAAAACCGTCCTGTGCCTTCCTTAGAGGTGGGTGTAATGATAGCTAAAGTGCACAAAATTCAAGACCGATTGTCGGTACTAAAGTATTTGCTCGAAAAAGAAGAAGTGGAAGCTAAAACAGAATCGTACGGCACTTTTACTCCTCCGTCAGCTATGCCACAACAGAAGACAACTACACCTGAAAGCATTATTGCTGAAGAAAAAGAAACAGAACCTGAAGCAGAAACGCTTCCGAACAACGAAAGTACTACTCCGGAGCAGCCGGCACCAGTTCCAACTGAGCAAGAAAAAGTTGCTGCTGCCACCGAAGCTCAAGAATTGGCAGAGAAACTCAGCAGAACACCTATTAATAGTTTAAAAGAAGCTTTTTCGTTGAACGACAGGTATTTGTATGCCAACGAATTGTTTGACAAAAACATGGAAGCTTTTAATAATTTGATTACTACCATTGATGCTTGTAACAACTTAACCGAAGCACAAGAACAGCTTTCACTTGCCAGACAAGCTTACCATTGGGATGACGAAAACGTTTTTGTAAACGAATTTACCGTACTGGTAGAACGAAGATTTAGTTAAACTAAACCATCATGCGTTATTTATTGTTATCGTGTTTACTATTGGGCTTTGTTTTTATAGGAAAAAGCCAAGATGTTCTATATGCTAAAAGCTTATTGGATACCTTAGCTTCTGCTTATTTCGAAGGAAGGGGTGCTGTTAACAATGGAGAACGAAAAGCTGCCGAATTTATCGCCAAGGAGTATAAAAAATGGGGAGTGAATCCTTTTGGCGAAACCTTTTTTCAGGAATTTAACTACAACATCAATACCTTCCCGGGAAAAATGGAAGCCTCCATTGATGGAAAAAAACTTGAACCCGGAAAAGATTTTATTGTTGGTGCCGCTTCAGGAAAACTTAGTGGCACTTTCGATTTGGTGCACTACAACGCTACCAACCTCCCCTCTAAAAAAGAATTACAAAAACTGACCAAACGAAATTTTTTCCTCAACAAAATTATCGTCCTTGATAAGGAAGGTATCGCCTCCGACAATGAAGTATTAATTGCGTTAGAAATCAATATTTTTAATGCCGCAGGAATTATTCATTTAGAAAATAAACTTACACAATCCATTGCTACTTCCTACGAAAAATTTGCTGTTTTACATGTGCTAAATACAAAAATTGACCGCAACGACCGTAAAATTTCATTGGCCATAGAGCAAGAGTGGAAAAGAAACTATACATCACAAAATGTTATCGGCTATATTAAAGGAAGTACTTTTCCTGATTCCATCATTGCTATTTCTGCTCACTACGACCACTTGGGTAGAATGGGAAAAACTGTATATTTTCCGGGAGCTAACGACAATGCTGCGGGAGTAGCCATGTTAATAGATTTTGCCCATTACTTTAGCAAAATCCCTCCTAAAAAAACCATTGTTTTTATGGCTTTTGGTGCCGAAGAATCAGGAATAATAGGCTCTCGTATTTTCGTTGAAAATCCATTGTTGGAGCTATCTAACATCAATTTTTTAGTGAATTTAGATGTGATAGGAACCGGAAGTGAAGGGGTAACAGTAGTAAATGGAGCAGATTTACCTGCTGCATTTTCATTGCTGGAAAATTGCAATGAAAAAAACTATGTTCCTCTGATTAAAAAACGAAAAAACGCACCCAACAGCGACCATTTTTGGTTTGCTCAAAAAGGAGTTCCTGCGTTTTTCATTTACGGCATGGGTGGAAGTTCGGCTTACCACGATATAGACGACACGCCCAACCAACTCGATTTAAATAAATACAACGATGTTTTTTCGCTAATAAGAGATTTTATTTTAACACTACAAGCTGCTAATTGATACCATTTACTTCCATAAAAAGTACGCTGTTTGCAGTAGGTTTAGTGCTGTTAATCGGCAATTCATACACGCATTTATCTGCCCAAAGCAATATAACGAAAGAATCTACTCCTTTTGCTCATTTTACCAATTACAATACCGAACAAGGATTGGCACTGAGTTCTATTTCTAGTAGTATAGTCGATCAAAAAGGATACATTTGGTTTGGTACATTTGGCGGAGGTGTTAGCCGATTTGATGGCAAACAGTTTACCAACTTCACTACTACCCATGGGCTAACACACAATACTGTTTGGACTTTATTTGAAGATAGTAAAGGTAATATATGGTTTGGAACTGACGGCAACGGGGTAAGCAAATTTGATGGCAGCAAGTTTACTAATTACAGCACTAAAGACGGGTTGGCTCAAAACACTATTTTAAGCATTTTTGAAGATAGTAAAGGCAATATGTGGTTTGGCACCAATAAATCAGGTGTAAGTAAGTTTGATGGCACATCTTTTAGCAATTTTAATGTCAATGCAGATGTCAACAAGAATAGTGTTTGGTCTATACAAGAAAATAAAACCGGGATTATTTATTTCGGAACAGGTGGTGCAGGGCTTTTATCCTATAATGGAAAAGAAATATTGCCTGCCTTAGATGATTTAACCCATCAAAACATCAATGTTATTACAAAAGATGATGAAGGAAATTTTTGGTTGGGCACCAACAATGGTTTGATGTATTTTGATGGGGTTACTACACAATCATTCTCATTGCTGGAAAATACAGAAGTAACTGCCATTACGATCAGTTCAACAAGGGATATTTGGTTAGGCACAAAACAACAAGGAGTCATTATGCTTCGTACCGATTGTTTGGAGGAAAACCCTAACAATCCCGATTGTATGATGAATTTTACCACTCAACAGGGATTGGCTCACAACAGAATTTTTTCTATCGCTGAAGATGCTTACGGCAATTTATGGATAGGAACTTATGGAGGCGGTATCAGCAAATACAATGGAGACGCTTTGTTTGTTTATACTACTCAACAAGGCTTGGCACAAAACAGGATTTGGAGCACCCTAGAAGACCACGAAGGCAATTTATGGTTTGGCACCAACGATAACGGCCTTTCTAAATTTGACGGCAGACAATTTACCACCTACACCACAAAAGATGGCTTAGCTGACAACACCGTTTGGGCTATTTTTCAAGATAAAAACAACCACTTATGGATAGGAACTGAAGGTGGAGGTGTAAGCCAATTTGATGGAAAAACATTTACCAACTATACTACACAACACGGTTTGGTTCATAATGATATTAGAAGCATCGCTCAAGATAAGGAAGGAAATTTATGGTTTGGCTCCAACGGAGGAGGAGTAAGTAAATATGATGGAAAATCGTTTACCAACTATACTACCGAAAACGGACTAGCCCAAAACAACATACGAAGTATTTTATCAGATAATAATAACGTATGGTTAGCCACTAACGGAAACGGAGTAAGTGTTTACAACAGCGGAAAATTTACCCATTACAACGAAAAAAATGGGTTACCCAATAGTTCTATCAAATGCCTATTAAAAGATGGCTCAGGAAATATTTGGCTAGGAACATCGGGTAGCGGAATAGTCCGTTTTGACGGCAACAACTTTCTAAGCATTAACACGAATGACGGATTAGCAGACAATGTGGTTTATGACATTGTAGAAGATGAAAACGGTACACTTTGGCTGGGAACCAACTTAGGGTTTAGCAGCTTAAAATTAAAAGAAAATGATGTTAAAACCCCAATTGGAAAGGTAACGCTTTCTAATAATGATTTAAAGTTAAAAGCATTTTATTGGGAACATTTTAATACTAAAACCGGCTTTCCGATAAAAGACCTCAACACCAACTCCATGAGTTATACAAAAGTTGGACTTCCAAATGCTAATTATTCAACAAAAGGGTTGGTTTGGGGAGCCTGTGGCGATGATAAAGTGGTGCGTTTTGATGTTAAAAATGTTGCCCATAAAAATAAACTACCCAAACTTTTTATTCAAAAAGTAAAAATTAACGAACAAAACATCAGTTGGTACACCCTGATGAAAAATAACGATGGTTCATTATTAAAGAATGACCAAGCATTAGCTTATGAAAATGTATTGGATAGTGCTGCCATTCGTCAACTAAAAACCCAATTTGCAGCAGTACAGTTTTCGGGGGTTAGGAATTGGTTTCAAGTACCTGAAAACCTTGTGCTGCCTTACGAACTGAACAATATTGCATTTGACTTTATTGCCGTTGAAACCAATAGAAATTTTATGGTAAAGTATCAATACGCCTTAGTAGAATACACCGAAAATTTCAATTTTGATGAAGTTGAATGGTCTCCATTATCTGCTAAATCAACTGCTAACTACAACAATTTATGGAAAGGAAAATACACCTTTTTGCTTAAAGCACAAACTCCCGAAGGTAACAGAACACCTATACAAACTTACCACTTTACTGTGCTTCCTCCGTGGTGGAGAACCTGGTGGATGTATGCATTGTATGGGTTGGCATTAATAGGAATAGTTTATTTGATAGTAAAGCTTAACGGAAGAAGGCTAGCTGCCAGAGCAAAAGAGCTTACCATTGAAGTTGAAAAAGCCACCAAAGAAATAATCGAACAGAAAAAAATTGTTGAAGATAAACACAAAGAAATTACCGACAGTATTCATTACGCCAAACGTATTCAACAAGCCATTTTACCAACTGACGAATACATTACTCAAATTTTACCGGATAGCTTTTTATTTTACCAACCAAAAGATGTGGTCAGTGGAGACTTTTATTGGGTGGAGAGCCTCCCCCTACCCCCCTCCAAAGGAGGGGGAACTCCCTCCCCTTCGGGGAGGGCTGGGGAGGGGCATACCTTCTTTGCTGTTGCCGATTGTACAGGACACGGTGTTCCCGGTGCGATGGTAAGTGTTGTTTGCAGTAATGCTTTGTCTAAAACCTTGCTAGAAGAAGGAATTGTTGAAACAGGTAAGTTGTTAACTAGAGCAAAAGAAATTGTTATTGAGCGTTTTGCCAAAAGTGGTGGCGTTAGAGATGGGATGGACATTGCGCTTTGTAGTCTTAAACTTTCCGAAAACTCAGCACCTTCAGGAAACTATGAACTACAATTTTCTGGTGCTAATCGTCCTTTAATTATTGTACGAAACGGTGAATTAATAAAAATAAAACCGGACAAACAACCCATTGGAAAATCTACCAACAATCAGCCTTTTACCACTCACACCATTACCGTTCTAAAAGGTGATATGGTGTATTTGTTCTCTGACGGATATGCCGACCAATTCGGTGGTGAAAAAGGCAAAAAATTTATGACCAAACAACTCTATGATTTACTGATTCAAATTGCTAACAAACCTTTATCCGTTCAACAAAACACACTAAAACAAACCCTAAAAACATGGCAAGGTAATTACCATCAAGTGGACGATATTTGTATTATGGGAGTTAGAATTTAAGAGATTAAATAAAATAAACAGATGAAACGAGCCATGCCAAAAAGTTTAACACACGGGATAATGATTATAGGCGACTTACATCTGACCGATAAAAAACAACAAAATATAAACAGATGAAACGAGCCATGCTAAAAAGTTTATCACACAGGAGAATGATTATAGGCGACTTCCATCTGACCGATAAAAAAAATAAAAAATAAACAGATGAAAATATTAATTACAGGAAGCAATGGGTTGCTGGGTCAAAAATTGGTCGCATTGTTAGCTAACCAGCCTCAACATCAAGTTTTAGCAACATCTAAAGGAGCCAATCGAATAAGTTTAGAAAGTGGCTATGAATACAAAAGTTTAGATATTACCAACAAAAAGGAAGTAGATGAAATTTTCAACTATTTTAAACCGGAAGTAGTTATAAATACTGCTGCCATGACCAATGTTGATTTGTGCGAATCGGAACAAGAGGCTTGTTTACAGCTTAATGTTGAAGCAGTAAAGCATTTAATTCATCAGTCGGAAAAATACCAATCACACCTCATTCATTTATCTACTGATTTTATTTTTGACGGTAAAAACGGTCCTTACAAAGAAGATGATGCCCCTAACCCACTAAGTTTTTACGGAAAATCTAAATGGAAAGCCGAACAACTAGTTCAACAAGCTGCCACTAAATGGAGCATTGTAAGAACTATAATTGTATATGGGGTGGGTGAACAAATGAGTCGTTCTAATATAGTGCTTTGGGCAAAACAAGCACTAGAAAAAGGCAACCCGTTGACAATTGTTAACGACCAATTTCGAATGCCTACTCTTGCTGAAGATTTAGCACAAGCTTGTGTGCTTATAGCCGAAAAGCAGGCTACCGGAGTTTTTCACATTTCGGGCAAAGATATGATGAGCATTATAGAGTTAGTCTATCGTGTAGCTGATTTTTACGGATACGATAAAAGCGTAGTAACTCCTATAGCTTCAAGTAGCTTAAATCAAGCTGCTCAGCGTCCACCTAGAACCGGATTTGTATTAGATAAAGCCATTCGGCAATTAGGTTATGCTCCACATAGCTTTGAAGAAGGCTTGACAATAATTACCGAACAATTAAAAACTACTCGTTAATAAATTTATATATGATATACATTTTGTATATTATGTATAGATTGTGTATTTTTGTGTAAAAATTAACTCTTATGAGAAAAAACATCGATATTGACGAGACCACACTTACCAAGCTTAAGCTTATTGCTGCATTAGAAAACATGAGTGTAAAAGGTCTGATGGAAAATGCTGTTAAATGGTT
>DATGOR010000297.1:0-2401 GCA_035305805.1 Vicingaceae bacterium
AGCGTTAATTTATCATTCAACTTGTGTGTTAGGGTAGAATTAAATCCATAATCATAAACATCTTGTCTTTGTTCTTCTATAATGTATTTAGAGCGGTTTCCGGTTAAAGAAGTTCCTGTTCCATTTACATTATCTAAGGTGTAAAGGTTTTTGCTATTGGCAAAGTAAAAATGATCCCAATCTAACTGAGTAGTGGTAGGGTCTTGAGCTTGCCATAATGCTGCTTGTTGAGCATACAAATACTCATCGCCCGGCTCACTGTAAAAGCTAGGTAAATTTTTCCAATATTCTGGTCTGGGGTCTGCTGCATGATGCCAATTTAAACGCGTATTTCCGCTTCTTCCAAAAGTATAATAAACCGATGACATTAATTGGGTTTTATCATTAATATCAAAATAATGATTCAACATTAATCGAGGTTGGTGCGTATTTCTTACACGAGAATTTCTTTTTTCTCCATCTTGATAACCCCAATAAGAATTGTAAAAGTTATTTCCTGTTAAATCGTACGTTTCTTGTGTAGTAATGCTGTTTCTACCTTGAACAGTTGGTGCAGCAAAACCTACAAAGCCAATGCTATGTTTGTTGTTTAATTTTTGTTCTATGGATATAAAATAACTTGCTCCGCTATAAAAAGTACCATCTATGTAGCCTTCATCAGAATACCTACCGGAAGCAGAAACTGCCACTGCCATTCCATTATCCATCATTCCTGTTGAATGGGTAGCCATAATTCTATGGTTGTAAGTTCTGTTAGCAAGTGCGTAAGAAATGTTTGTTCCTTTTCTTACAGAAGTTGGTCGAGCATTGATATTAGACGAACCACCAATACCACCAAAAGTAAGTGGTGAAGATGAAATACCATTTTTAGTCTCTTGGTAACGCGTAATATCGTTTAATCCACCCCACAAGGCCCAAATAGCTCTGCCTGTTTCCGGGTTGTTTAGTGTAACACCATTCATGGTTACTACAAAATTTTCTGAATCATAACCTCTAATTCTGTAACGAGCTACACCAAAATTAAAACCGGCAGTAGAGTTGAAAATATCTCTTGACGATTGCAGCAAGCCCGAAACATCTTGATTTTCTGCATTTTCATCTTCCAATGCATCTAAAGTGGTGGTAAAAGTTGGTACTACCCTGTCTATTTCTGTATCAGTAGTGTCTGATGAGGAAATTTTTGTTGTATCGGATTGAGCAAAACTATTTTTTGTCAATAAAAAAAGAAAAGCAATCCCTGCTAAAGCAAAACGAAATCTATAAAAATTCATGTATTAAATATGATATATAAACATTTAAAAAAAGCGGTTAGAAGTCTTATTTGGTTGCTTCCTAGGATGATCACTCTTTTTATTTAAGCACGACAAAAGTAGTAATATTTAACCATACAAAACCCATTTGTTAGTAATTTAATGATTTGTTAATCTAATCTTTTTGTTAAGGATAAAAACCAAAAAGGAACAATTGTTGAATAATGCGTTATTTTGCAAAAAACATTTTTTATGACTAAAAAAATTCTTCTTTCCTTTTGGATTGTTATCGGTTTGCAAGTAACGGCTTTTTCGCAAGATAATGCTGACAAAAAAAATCTTGCTTTGGCTTGCGTGGGTTTTTATAACTTAGAAAATTTATTTGACACGATTGTTGACCCCGACACCACTTTAATTTTACAAGATGACTTTACACCACACGGACCAAAAAAATGGAACACACAAAAATATTATGAAAAATTGGGGAACATGGCTCGTGTAATATCCGAATTAGGAACAGAAGTAACCCCGGATGGAGCTGCTATTTTAGGAGTTTCGGAAATCGAAAATGAATCGGTATTAAAAGATTTAGTTCAACAAAAAGCTATAAAAGACAGAAACTATCAAATAGTACATTTTGATTCACCTGACAGAAGAGGCATTGATGTTGGATTATTGTATAACCCCAACTATTTTAAAAATGTAAATGCAAAAAGCTACACCTTAAAAATTCCAACAGATAGTAATTTTTATACTCGTGATCAA
The DNA here is from genome assembly GCA_035305805.1 of Vicingaceae bacterium. Lineage (GTDB taxonomy): Bacteria > Bacteroidota > Bacteroidia > Flavobacteriales_E > Vicingaceae > BRH-c54. The sequence goes on from DATGOR010000297.1 coordinate 2,016, forward strand.
CTGTTGGTTTCAGGAGAATTGTTTGGAGAAAAAATCCATGTTATTGTTGCACATTGGCCATCACGAAGAGGAGGAGAAAAAAGAAGTAAACCCAAAAGAATTGCCGCAGCTCAATTAGCAAGAGCCATTATAGACTCGTTGCAACAAGCCGACCCTAACACCAAAGTATTATTTATGGGCGATTTGAATGATGACCCTGTGGATGTTAGTGTTAGAGGATATTTAAAAGCTGTAGGCGAAAAAGAAAAAGCCAATAACGGCAAGCTATTCAATCCTTTTGAAGATTTCTTTAAAAAAGGAATTGGCACCTTGGGTTACCAAGATGCATGGAATTTATTTGATCAAATCATTATTTCTGAACCACTTTTAGGAGATGATTTTTCTTC
>DATGOR010000298.1:0-4066 GCA_035305805.1 Vicingaceae bacterium
TTTAAAAAAGCCGGGGAATTAATAGCCAAAGGAGCAAAATTAAAAGGAAGTGACAACTTTGAACATTATTATTATGCCGCCATAATGTACGCAAATGCCAGTGAACTGGACTCTTCATTTAAAATGTTAGCAAAATGCATAGATGCCGGAATGTACGATTTAGCAAGGTGGGAAAGAAATAGTAGATTGGAAGTACTACATAAGGATGAAAGATGGAATGAGTTAAAAATTCAAATGAAAAAATCCGAACAGAAATATGTAAAAACCTTATCTCATCCCGAAATAAGGAATGAACTGAAATTGATGTGGAAAAAAGATCAAGATTTGGTTGGAAACTGGGATAAACAAAAAATAATAATTGACCAAAATACTGTTCGTTTAAATGAAATAATTGAACAATACGGATGGCCAAATCGTAGCATGGTCGGAAAGGACGGTACTTGGATGGCATGGGCAATAACCCAACATTCCAATGTTCTGAATTTTCAGAAAAAGTGCCTAAATCTATTGGAAGCAACTTTTTACAAAGATGAACCTGAGCCCGTTCTATATGCCGAATTATATGACCGAATCTGTAGAAACTCCAATAAAAAACAAAAATTTGGACAAGCTATTATTGAGGAAAATGGCATTAAAAAATTCTACCCAATAGATCACGAATCCGAAGTTGACGAGAGAAGGGAGTCTATTGGTCTGGTCTCCCTTAAAGTTTATGCTAATGAGAATTATGTTGAGTATTAAAATAAAAAACCGACCATAAAACTATATAAAATTAATTGCTGGTCTAACTTGATCTTGAAAGCCGACTAGGATTGTCTATTAGGCTTGTATTTACTAAATTGGCATTTAAACCACACAGCCAATCTAATCCTATGCCGAAACATTATAGCCATGTTTACGTTCTAAAAAACGAATATCTAAGGGGCGACTACTAAAATGCACAAGATAACTCTAATTAGTACTATACATTCAGAAAAAGGACAATGTAATTCCGATGAATTGTATAAGATTATCGCATCTATAAATCCCGAAGTGATTTTTGAAGAATTGCCGCCCAATTATTCTGACATGTACTATAGTAACTCGTTTGATATGCATTGTGCCAATAACATCTTGCTTAATCGGCGTCCTCCAGTAGTGCCTCTTGAAGTAAAATGTATCAAGAGATATAAAGAAAATTATAACATTAAAATTTTTCCTGTCGATGTTGATGTAACCCAAAAATTATCTAAATACCAAGACGAAATTTACTTTTTGTTTCTTACATTCTTCAAATACGAAAATTATAAAATATTAAATAATGAGAAAGAAGCTTTGCTATTACAGGAAGGTTTTCATTTTCTCAACAGCCGTAAATTTTTAGACTTTTTAAATAAAAAAGAAGCTCTAGAAAAAAACATTATAAAATCTGAAATCCAGAAGAATAGACTCCAGAATATTTACAAGTTATTTCATGCAGAACAATACGATAGTCGAGAAAACGCAATGCTGAATAATATTTATAATTACAGTGAAGAAAGCCAATACGATCAAGCAGTGTTTTTAATTGGTGCAGAACATAAAAAGTCAATAATGCAAAAAATTACAGAATACGTAAAACGGTCAGACATCAAATTGAATTGGACAATGTATGGAAACAAATAAAACCTGCCTCTAATGATTAATCTACAAAAGTTGTTCTTTTTATAGAAGTTGTTAATTTTTCAAATCAGAAAACTCTTTCTAACCTTTAAAATTGTCAGATCAGTAAATAGCCTGAATTTGCTTTTTCTTCGTTTGAAATCGCTGCAACAGGGTACTAATATCCTCGCTTATTTTGGTTTCCACTACCCTCGCATAAATTTGTGTGGTTGATAGCTTGGTATGCCCCAAAAGCTTTGATACGGTTTCCAAAGGTACACCATTAGACAACATAACAGTTGTAGCAAAGGTATGTCTGGCAACATGAAAAGATAGATTTTTATGTATACCACAATCTTTTGCTATGTCCTTTAAATAAATATTGATTTTCTGGTTAGAATAAAGAGGCAAGACCTTTTCACCATTAGTATGTTGGGAAAAGGCTTTGTATTTATTCAAAATTTCCAAAGCTTTGGGCAAAATGGGAATCTTAACGGTTTCATTTGTTTTTTCACGTTTGGTGAAAATCCAGTAATTATTATCTATACCCCTTGTAATATGGTTGGTTTTCAACATTTTTACATCTACATAGGAAAGACCTGTATAGCATGAGAACAAAAAGCAGTCCTTAACGCGTTCCAACCCCTCTTTTGTAAAAAATGTATTTTCGATAAGTTCCAATTCCCTCTCCGATAGGTATTGCCTATCAAACTTTTTAAATTTTAACTGAAACATTTGAAATGGGTTTTTGTTAATCCATTCCAACTTATAGGCTAGATTTATCATTTTTTTCAAACGTTCCAAATGCTTCATGACACCATTATTGGTTAAGGTCAATTCATTTTTGGAATTTCTGCTGTTCCTCAAAAAAAACTCAAAATCACAAATAAACCTATGATTCAACTGTTTTAAATGAATATCACTTACTTTTAATCCTTCCGCCAAAAATTTGTCCAAATACTTTTCTGTGGTATAGTAATTCTTCATGGTTCCAAACTTTAAAACATCAATCATGTTTGAATTATGGTAATTAATGATATCTCTTAAGGTCTTATGGTTTTCATCTTCACCTAAGAATCTAGCTTTTATGGAATTAGCAGAAATAACCTTACCCTCAGCAAATAACTGTTTATGGCAGTCCAATAATTTACTATGCACCTCATCTAAATAAGCATTTAAAAATCGGATTTTTGATGTATTTCCCCTACATCGAGCCCTATTAGCATCCCAATCGTTCACCTGGACGATTCTTTTTAAACTGATTTCTGCCCTTTTTCCATTAAGAGTTATACGAGCATAAATTGATAATTTCTCTGCTGAGTTTGATAGCTTTCTAGTGAAGAAAAGTACTGAAAATGTGGTGTTTGTCTTCATTTCAAGAATTTTAAGTTAAACAATTCTGGTTGTAAAACAAAAGTCAAATTGTTCTTAAAAGCTCTTTAAATTTACGGCAATTTTGGCAAGAAATGATTCACCGAATAACACACCTTTTAGGTGATTTTAATTGATTTCATTTAAAATCAAAAAAAATTAAATCACTGAAAATCATACAATTAACAGTGATTTAATTTTATAAAAATAGGGTTCGTCGGGATGACAGGATTTGAACCTGCGACCACACGGCCCCCAGCCGTGTACGCTAACCGGACTGCGCCACATCCCGATTTTTTTAATTCGTCGCAAAGAAACTACTTTTATTGAAAAATTAAAAATTAAAAGCAACTAAAAATAATGCGCTTTTTTTTAGGACTTAACGGTGCATCATATGCTTTTGCCAAGTGCTTTAAAAATTTTTTAACAGATATTACTTACTTCACATATTTCTATTTTATTACATTTGGGCAACCGATTAATCATTTACATGCCAACTAAACAAAACCCGTTCTTAAAAAACATCTTTTTTTTAACACCTCTATTGCTACTAACATGCACAAATCCCGTTAGCCCAGACTATAAATATATTGAAGGACTAATTTATATTGAAGGTTTTTTGGGAACTGAAGAAGGTAGTTCTTATGTAACCATAACCGAATCGGATGTTGCACAATATTACAGAAACATCTTTGTAACTGGAGCCACAGTTGCTTTTGTAAATGCCGATTCCGGACAAAGCATACAATTAATAGAAGAGGATGCTCAATACATACCGCCTCCAAATTTTAAGGGAACAGTTGGCGAAAAATGGTATTTAGAGGTTAGTTTACCAAATGGTAACCAATATGTTTCTGAAGTTGAAACAATCAATCCTTCCGTTCCTATTGAAGAAATTGATGTTAGGTACGACAAACAACTGCAATTTATTGAGGATTATAAAAAGTATGTTCCAGGACATGAAGTATCTATAACCTTTAATGACCCTGCAAACGAAACCAATTATTATTACTGGCGTTTTAAAACCTACGACAAAGCACAAATCTGTAAAGTTTGTTATAACGGTATGTTTAGA
>DATGOR010000299.1:0-15727 GCA_035305805.1 Vicingaceae bacterium
TTCTATTCCTGAATGAATGGTGTTAATGGTGGCTTCTTCGCCTTTTAGCGTTACAATGTTTGCTTTTTTGGAATCTATCCATACGCCTATTTGTTGTTCCATAATAAATATATTTTAGGTTAATATCTACTTCAAACTCATCAACTGCTCTTCCAACACTTTAATTTTTGCTTCTGCATCGGCTTTTTTCTTTTTCTCATTAGCTACCACTTGCTCCGGTGCTCCATTTACAAATTTTTCGTTGGCTAATTTTTTATCCACAATTGCCAACAAGCCTTTAGCATATTCTAATTCTGAATTTAATTTTTCCAATTCTGCTGCTACATCTACATTTCCTGCTAAGGGTATAAAATATTCATTAGATTTTACCACAAATGAGTAAGCTCCTTCTACTTTATCTTCAACATAAGACAATTCGGATAAGTTGGTAAGTTTTGAAATAATGGCGTCCATCGATTGATCAACGCCTTCGTTTAATTTCACTTTCAACTCCAGCTTATCTTTGTTGGCAATGTTTTTAGATTTTCTAAAATTTCTGATTTCAGTAATAACATTGGTGGCATAATCAAAATTGGTCAATATTTCTTCGTCAATGGTATCTGCTTCAGGAAAATCGAGCAACATAATGGTTTCTCCATCTTTTCTTTCATCTAAATTTTGCCACAATTCTTCCGTAACAAAAGGCATAAAAGGATGCAAGATTTTTAACAATTCTTCAAAGAAATAGATGGTTGTTTCTAATGTTTTTTGGTCGATTGGTTGTTGATAATCGGGTTTTACACTTTCTAAATACCAAGAGCAGAAGTCATTCCATATCAATTTATACGTACTCATCAACGCATCCGATAAACGATATTTTGAGAAATTATCCTCTATTTCTTTGATGGTAGTATTTAATTTAGACTCAAACCAATTAATAGCCACCTTAGCACTTTCGGGTTGTTCCAATGTTTTGTTTACCTCCCATCCTTTTACCAATCGGAAGGCATTCCACATTTTAGTAGAAAATTTACTTCCTTGGTCGCACAATGCTTCATCAAACAATAAATCGTTGCCTGCAGCGGCACACGACAACATTCCAAAACGTACGCCATCAGCACCATATTTATCAATCAACTCTAAAGCATCCGGAGAGTTTCCTAAGGATTTACTCATTTTTCTGCGTTGCTTATCTCGTACCATTCCGGTAAAATAAACATCCTTAAAGGGTTTTTCGTTTTTAAACTCATAGCCCGCAAAAATCATTCGAGCTACCCAAAAGAAAATAATATCCCAACCCGTTACCAATACATTGGTAGGATAATAATAATCGAAATCCGGTGAATTTTCTTCAAAACCATCAAATACAGAAATAGGCCACAACCATGATGAAAACCAAGTATCTAACACATCTTCATCTTGTATTAAATCATTTTCTGTTAAACTGTTGTTTCCCGATTTTTCTTTAGCCAATTGTAAAGCTGCTTCTTTGGTAGATGCTACTACAAAATCTTTTTGCTCATTGTAATAATATGCCGGAATTTGCTGTCCCCACCACAACTGACGAGAAATTGGCCAATCTCTAATATTGTCTAACCAATGTTGGTAAACATTTTTGAATTTTTTCGGAAACAACTGAATATCATCATTCATTACGTGTTTTAATGCCGGCTTTACCATTTCGTCCATCTTTACAAACCACTGTAAGGATAATTTTGGCTCTACCACTGTATCCGGGTTTCTTTCAGAATACCCCACATTGTTGGTAATTTGTTCTGTTTTTTCCAGCAAACCTTGTTCTTGCAATAAGGCAGCCGCTTTTTTACGTACCACAAATCTATCCTCTCCCACAAAAATTCCTGCTGCTTCGCTGATAGTGCCATCATCATTAAACGTATCTATCACTTCCAAGCCGTGTCTTATTCCAATTTCATAATCGTTAATATCGTGTGCCGGAGTAACTTTTAGCATTCCTGTACCAAATTCTCTGTCAATATAATCATCGCAAATAATAGGTACTTCACGGTTTACCATGGGAACAATTACTTTCTTTCCATGTAAATGAAAATACCTATCGTCTTTGGGGTGCACACAAATAGCCACATCGCCCATAATGGTTTCCGGACGAGTGGTAGCAACAGTTACATAAGCTTCTTCACCAACAATTTTATACTTTACATAATATAGGTTGGAGTTTACTTCTTTTCGGATAACCTCTTCGTTAGAAAGCGTTGTTTGGGCTTTAGGATCCCAGTTTACTATCTTCCAATCTTTATAAATGTAGCCTTTGTTATACAACTCTACAAACGATTGAATTACTGCATCCGATAATTTTGGTTCCATGGTAAAACGAGTTCGCTTCCAGTCACAGCTGGCTCCTAAGCGTTTTAACTGGTCTAAAATAATTCCTCCGTATTTTTCTTTCCACTCAAAAGCGTGTTCTAAGAATTTTTCTCTGCCAATATCTCTTTTATTAATCCCTTGCTCTCTCAACAAGTTTACTACTTTGGTTTCGGTAGCAATAGAAGCATGGTCGGTACCCGGCACCCAACAAGCATTGTAGCCCAACATTCTGGCTCTACGAATTAATACATCCTGAATGGTATTGTTAAGCATGTGCCCCATGTGTAAAACTCCGGTTACGTTTGGTGGAGGAATTACAATGGTGTATGGTTCTCTTTCATCAGGTACTGAGCTGAAAAAATCGTTTTTCATCCAGTAGTCGTACCATTTTTTTTCAGCTTCAGCGTGATTGTAATTGTTGGTATTACTCATTAAAAAAATCTTAAAAATTGAATGGTAAAATTACTTCAAAGATTAAGAATTGCAAAGTGTTCTAATTGAAATTATATGCGTTTTTTAATATATTTTTTATTTAGTTTATATATGTTGAAATAAGTTTAATATTTGAACCATCAATTTCCTAATACCATTAGGCAATAATAGCATCTTTTATCAGTTAATGGGCATTGTAGTTTTTTATGTAGTTTTGCTTTCTTTAAAAATTAAGCACATCAAAATTCAGTTTGAATCTAATACGCTTCATATATTTAATAGGATTAATGGTAATTTCCACTGTGGTTTTTTCACAAACAGCCACTATTAAAGGAACACTAAAAAACGCTGAAGGTGAAGTACTGGAAAACGCCTCTATTTCAATAGTAGGAAGTACTCAAGGTGTAAAATCAAACACAGACGGCTCATTTCAACTTACTATTCCTGCTAATACCGCTGTAAAAGTGGGTATCACCTATGTTGGCTATAAAACCATAAAAAAAACCTTTACCCTTTCTCCTAACCAAGTAGAAGAATTTTCTCCCACCATGGAACTGGATGTAATAACATTTAAAGAAGTGGAAGTTAGTGAAGAAGCAGGACGATCTTCTACCATGGTTAAAATCAACCCAAATTTAGTCAATAAACTAACCAATCCTTCCGGGTCTTTCGAAGCTATTTTAAAAACCCTACCGGGTGTGTCTTCCAACAATGAACTCAGTTCTCAGTATTCGGTAAGGGGAGGTAATTTTGATGAAAACTTAGTGTATGTCAATGACATTGAAATATATCGTCCTTTTTTAATTCGCTCCGGCCGTCAAGAGGGATTGAGTTTTATCAACTCTAACATGGTGGAAAATGTATCTTTTTCCGCAGGTGGTTTTGAAGCGAAATATGGCGATAAAATGGCTTCTGTGTTGGATGTTACCTATAAAGAACCGGACGAGTTTGGAGGGTCAGGAACGCTTAGCCTGCAAGGAGCCGAATTCCACGTTGAAGGAGCCAGTAAAAATCATCGTTTTACACATATCACCGGTGCCCGATTGAGGAGCAATCGTTATGTGCTCCAAAGTTTAGACACCGATGGCGATTACCGTCCATTGTTTTTAGATGTTCAGTCTTATTTAACTTATGATGTTTCTGAAAAATGGGAAATTGGTTTTTTAGGCAATATTGCCTTAAATCGCTATAATTTTATTCCTCAAAATCGTGAAACAGACTTTGGCACCATCAACGAAGCTTTGCAGCTTTCCGTTTTTTTTGACGGACAAGAAATTGACCAATTTCAAACTTATTTTGGTGCTATTTCCAACACTTTTAAGCCCAAAGAAAACATTGAACTAAAATTTATTACCTCTACTTATGCTTCGTTAGAAGACGAATCTTTTGATATTGAAGGTGCCTATAGAATCAGCGAATTAGAAAGAGATTTAGGCAGTGAAAATTTTGGTGAAGTTAAATTCGACAGAGGGGTCGGTACTTTTTTCGATCATGCCAGAAATCGCTTAGATGCTAATGTTTTTAATGTGGAACATAAAGGTAAAATATATAAAAACAACCATACCACTTTTTGGGGAGTAAAATACCAACACGAAATGATAAAAGACCAACTTAGCGAATGGGCTTTTGTTGATTCTGCCGGTTACTTCACTCCTCGTCCACAAGATTCTATAGGCTACACCAATGCTTCAGCACAACCACAACAATTATTAGAATTGCAAGAAGTTTTAAAAACAAAAATCCGATTACAAAGCAATCGATACAGTGCTTATTTGCAACGTTCGTGGCAATGGGAAAACGACTCAGTAAACTATACTTTTACTTTTGGAGGAAGGGCTGCTTTTTGGGATTTTAACAAAGAATTTATTTTTAGTCCAAGAACTGCATTTTCTATCAAACCCAATTGGAAAAAAGATTTTTTGTTTAAACTTTCAGGAGGCGTATATTATCAACCACCTTTTTACAGAGAAATGAGAGATTTAGATGGTGTGATTAATCCTGATATAAAATCGCAACTTTCTTACCAAGCGGTATTGGGTTCCGATTACAACTTTAAAGCTTGGAACAGACCATTTAAATTAACTACCGAAGTGTATTACAAACACATGAAAAACATTATTCCATACCAAGTAGATAATGTAAGAATAAGGTATTTTGCTACTAATAATGCAAATGCTTACGCTACCGGAATTGATTTTAAAATTAATGGAGAATTTGTTAAAGGAGTTGAATCGTGGTTCAGTATGTCGGTAATGAAAACCATGGAGGATTTAGTAGATGATTTCTATTTTGTGGATATTAACAGTAATGGAGAAGAAATTATTTATGGATACACAGAAAATGACATCCCTGTAGAAACTGTAAGAAAAGAACCCGGATACATTCCTCGTCCCACCGACCAACGTTTTAACTTTAGTTTGTTTTTCCAAGACTATATTCCAAAACTACCTAGTTTTAAAATGAATATTTCCTTGCATTATGCCACAGGATTACCTTTTGGTCCTCCACAATCGAGAAACCGACACGAAGCTACGTTACGCATTCCTCCTTACCGAAGAGTAGATTTAGGTTTTTCTTACCATGCTAAATCCGATGAAAAAAAACTGAAAGGTAAAAATCCGCTTAATACTTTTAACAACATTTGGGTAAGCCTAGAAGTATTTAATTTACTGCAAATTAACAATGTTATCTCTTATATCTGGATTGAAGATGTAACAGGAAGGAATTATGCTGTACCAAATTTCTTAACTTCGCGACAATTAAACCTAAAAATTCATTTCGATTTTTAATATGCCCACACTTACAGACAATACTTACCGCATTTTTGTTGATGATAAGTTAGACCCGGAGAAACTGCAACAAGGTATTTTTTTGTTTTTGTACCGAGCCACTAGAGTTCCCCCTCATATCGGATTAATTTTTAATGGGAAAATTTACGACATCACTTTAATTGGTCCTACTTTAGGGATTGATGCAAGCGATTTTATTAATACCATTGTAAAAAAATATACCAAAACCCTTTTTATTGAACTTAAAACCCCTAACATTCTTGAAAATGAAATTATTGATGTTTTAGAAAATGAAGTAAAAAGATTTTATAAAGTAACCGAAAACAACACTTGCTTATCTCCTATTAAAACTGCTTTTGAAAAATTTTACAGTTTACCAACTACTGAAGTTCAATATATATTTGATTTAATTCCACTTTTAGAAATGAAACATTTAATATCCAATGTTTTTCACTTAAATATGGAGCGGAATTTAACATCAAATTATGCCGTTTTGCAACGATACAATCAAGATGTTATCAACCAATCTATTACTGCTCTTAATAGAAAAAATGCCATTTGTTAATTTAGTACAACTATGTTCAAGAAAATTGTTTTATCGATATTATTAGTAGTTATCCTTGGTGGAGCTTATGTAGTGTATGATATGTACAAAAAAGTATATCAACCCAATGTTACCCTTAAAAATTCAACTTCACCCTATTTTTATATTTACAGCCATTTTACTTTTGATGATGTAACTAACAGTTTGTACGAAAACGGTATCATCATTAATAGAACTTCGTTTAAATGGGTAGCTGAAAAAAAATCAAACTTTACCAACAACATTAAGCCCGGGAGGTATAGATTGAAAGAAGGCATGAATAACAACGAATTAATTGATTTACTTCGTTCGGGTGAACAAGAACCGGTAAAAGTAACCTTTAGCAACGCCAGAACCATTACCGACTTGGCAGGTACTGTTACCAAAAATTTAGAATGTGATAGTGTTGAATTGTACCAATTGCTTACCGACAAAGAATTTGTATCAAAATACGGGTTTAATACCATTACCATTTTAACCTTGTTTTTACCCAATACCTATGAGTTTTATTGGAATACTTCGGCAGAAGCATTTGTAAAACGCATGGCAGAAGAATATAAAAAGTTTTGGACGGATGAACGTAAGGCTAAGGCTCGAGCATTAAACCTTTCTCAATCAGAAGTAGCTATTTTAGCTTCAATCGTTCAAGCGGAACAATCGGTGCACCGAGATGAACGCCCGAAAATTGCAGGCTTATATATCAATCGTTTAAGAAAAGGAATGTTGCTGCAATCCGACCCAACAGTAGTTTATGGAATTGGTGATTTTTCTATCAACAGGGTATTGACTAAACACCTGGAAACGAATACGCCATACAACACTTACATTTACAAAGGATTACCTCCCGGCCCCATCAACTTACCTGAAATAAGTTCGCTAGATGCGGTATTGAATTATGAAAAACACGATTATATTTACATGTGTGCTAAAGAAGATTTCTCCGGATACCACGCTTTTGCTACCAATTACAATCAGCATTTAATTAATGCACGCAAATTTCAGCGTGAACTAAATCGAAGAAAAATTTACAAGTAATAAAATATTAAGAATTTGCGTTAGCCACGGCTACTTCAAACAATTCCTTTACTACTTTTACGGTATAATCTACTTCTTCTTTTGTATTGTATTTACTGAAAGAAAATCTTAAGGAAGGTGTTTCTTGGTTTACCCCTAAAGCAGCAAGCACATGAGAACCTACAGAACTACCGGACGAGCAAGCACTACCTCCTGACACAGCTATTCCTTCAATGTCCAAATTATAGATCAACATTTCGTTCATATCCGATGAAGGAAATTTCACATTAAGCACAGTATATAAACTATCACCGTAAGGATCACCGTTAAATTTAATTTCGGGCAGGGCTTTTTTTAGTTCATCCGCCATGTAAAGCTTTAATGTCTTTACATGATTTTGATGCTGCTCTAAATCTCTGTAAGCAATTTCCATGGCTTTGGTTAAACCAACAATACCGTAAATATTTTCAGTACCGGCCCGCATATTTCGCTCCTGTGCTCCTCCTGTAATAATAGGTTTTAATTGCAGATTTTCATTGACAAATAAAAATCCTATTCCTTTAGGTCCGTGGAATTTATGAGCAGAGCAAGTCATAAAATCTATGTCTAAATCTCTCACATCAAATGCGTAGTGTCCAACAGTTTGTACCGTATCCGAGTGAAAATAAGCTTGGTATTGGCGACATAACTGAGCTACTTTTTTTAGTGGTAATAAAGTACCTATTTCATTGTTGGCGTGCATTAAAGAAACCAATGTTTTTTGGTTTTTATGCTCTTCTAATAAATTTTCCAAATGTTGTAAATCTACAAATCCCTTGTTGTCCACCTTTACTAAACTCAATTTTATGTCTCGATGATTTTCAATCCACTCGGCTGTATCTATCACAGCATGATGTTCTAAAGCAGATGTAATAATATGCGTTACGCCCAAATCTTCAGTACAACTTCTTAAAACCATGTTATCAGCTTCTGTGCCACCGGAAGTAAAAAATATTTCAGCAGGAGCAGCATTAATAAATGCAGCTACTTGTTTTCTTGATTTCTCAATAATTGCTCTAGATTTTCTTCCAAAAGCATGAACAGAAGAAGGGTTTCCAAAATTTTCTTTCATCACAGGCAACATCGCTGTTATTACTTCCTCATCCATTGGTGTAGTTGCTGCATTATCAAAATATACTTTCATTTATGTCGTTTTTGTTAATTATTATTAGCCCCTCTCAACATCCCCAACAGGGAGGTGTTTCCAGCTCACAAAGCCAAAGTTAATAATTTGTGAGTTTAAAAGCTTAATACCTGATGTTCTGGTTATTTAATTTTTAAAACAGTACTAATGCCTAACATCTAACGCTTATTGCCTTATCAATGTCATTTTGTTTACATCATCAATTATTTGTTGAGCTAATGCCTCAGCTTTTTCTTTGTTAGTATGCTCTGCGTAAATTCTAATAATAGGTTCAGTATTAGATTTTCTAAGGTGTACCCAACCATTATCAAAATGTATTTTCACCCCATCTATGGTATTAATTTCTTTATCAGCGTAGTGTTGTTGTAATTGCTCTAAAATTTTATCTACATTCAAATCGGCAGTTAATTCAATTTTGTTTTTAGAAATAACATAATTTGGATAACTAGCACGCATTTGGCTACAGGTTTTACCTGATATTGCTAAATGTGTTAAAAACAAAGCAATTCCCACTAACGCATCTCTTCCATAATGTAAATCCGGATAAATAACGCCACCATTTCCTTCTCCACCAATAACCGCTTGTTGTTTTTTCATCATTTCTACCACGTTTACCTCTCCTACTGCTGAAGCAAAATAACTTCCACCATAACTTTCAGTAACATCTCTTAATGCCTTGGTTGAAGATAAGTTACTAACTGTATTTCCTTTTTTGTTTTTTAAAATATAATCAGCAATTGCCACTAAGGTATATTCTTCCCCAAACATTTCCCCTTGCTCGGTAAGAATTGCCAACCTATCTACATCCGGATCTACAACAAAGCCAACGTCTGCTTTTTCTTCTTTAATTTTTTGAGCAATAGCTGTTAAATGTTCCGGGAGTGGTTCGGGATTGTGAGGAAAAATACCATTGGGTTCACAATAAAGCGGTAAAATATTTTCAACTCCTAAAGCTTTAAGCAATAATGGCAACGCAATACCACCTGTAGAATTTACAGCATCAATAGCTACTTTAAAGTTGCTTTTTTTTATCGCATCAACATCTACCAAAGGTAAATCCAATATGGCTTTTATATGTTTATCAAAGTAAGTATCATCAGTTTTGTAGGCACCTAAATCATCAACTTCTGCGAAATCAAAAGCATCGTTTTTAGCTATTTCCAACACTTCAGCTCCATCGTTAGCAGAAATAAACTCGCCTTTTTCGTTGAGTAATTTTAACGCATTCCATTGTTTTGGATTATGGCTGGCTGTTAAAATAATTCCTCCGGCCGCTTGTTCCATTGTTACCGCCACTTCTACAGTTGGTGTAGTGCTTAACCCTAAATCAACTACGTCAATTCCTAGTCCTTGAAGCGTACCTACCACCAAATGCTGCACCATTTCTCCTGAAATTCTAGCATCACGTCCTATAACAATAGTGGGACGATTTTGCTTGCTTCTATTTTTTATCCACGTGCCAAATGCCGAAGTAAATTTAACTATATCAAGTGGTGTAAGTGCTTCATCAGGCTTCCCTCCTATGGTTCCTCTAATTCCGGAAATTGATTTTATTAATGTCATATGATAATTTTTTGACAAATTTAGTAGAATTATACCGAACTACCCTGTTTGAAAGAGGCTAAAAATTAACAAATTGATTGGTTTGGAATTCAATATAAGTAAGCCTTAGAATTATATTTCAACAATTTCATTGTTCGAAAGGTAAAGTAAATACCCCTTGAAGGTATATTTTTGATACGCTGGTATGGTCTTAATTATATGGATGTAGTTTTTCAATTGTTCTACATGGCTATTTTTTTTCACACCTGTTTTATAATCCAACACATAAACCGTTTGTTGGTTTACTACCACTCTATCTGGCTGAAAAACACTTCCGTCTTCCAACAAAATAGAGGTTTCGTTTTTCACATCATCTACCTGCTGAAATAATGGTGCTATTTTAGGATGAGCTAAAATTAAATCGAGCTGTTGATGGAGTTGTTTCGCTTCATCTGCATCTATCACACCTTTTTGAATGTATTTATTAATTACTTTATCTTTATCATTAATTTCAATAATTTCAGACAATACACTATGAATAGAAGAACCAAACTCCCCTATTTCTTCCGGGTTTTCTATTTCCCAAATTTTTGGTGCTTGAAAGCTTACTTTTATTTTATCTCGCCAATTATTATGTATAATTTTCTGAAAAACAACATCTTTATCCGTTTTTAACTCATTTTTAGCCTTATTTTTATCGAATTTACCAAATTGAAATTTCAAGAATGTATCGGTTTGTTCTATTGGAGTAAAGTTGGCACAATAATCATAAAGAATTTTGCCAACGCTATCGCTTCCTGATAAATTTATATGTCCATTTTTGGTTTTTTCCAAATCGGAAATAATGTATAAACGGTCTTGCGGACGAGTAAACCCTACATACATGATGTTGATTAAATCTAAGGTTAATTTTTGAAGTTCGCCTGTATAAAGGTAATGGTAGGGCGTATCTAACAATGCTTTTACATTTCTGAGCAAGGCTACGGGAAGCAACTCTGATGGTGTTTCTTCTATCCAAAAAGTGTGTTTATAATCGGGTTTTACAGTGGTATTTGCAAATGGGTAAATGACCACAGGAAATTCCAATCCTTTCGATTTATGAATAGTCATTAAACTTACTGCATCGATGCCTTCAGGAACTACTATAGAAAAGCTATTGCCATTGTCGTTCCACCATTCTAAAAATTCAATGATGGAATTGCTTTTTTTGGCAGAAAATTCATACACTTTATCTAAAAAAAACTGTAAATACACATCATTCTCTTTCGTTAATTTAAAATGATTCATTAAAAATTCCGAAAGCTCATACAGCGAGTATTGGTTGACAATGTTTACATCTATTGCCAAGTTATTTTGGGTTAAAAATTCATTCAACACATCACTATTTTTTTCAGCGTGATGAAACATTTCATAAATAGTTTCATCATTGGCTATGCCTGAAGGTAGCAATGACATTACTTCCAACTGAATGCTTTTTTCTAAGGGACGAATTAAATAGTGAAGAAAACCCAATAACAGCCTTACTTCTTTAGAATTATTCAACAACAAACTTTCTGATGAAATTACATCAATTTTATTCTCAACTAAAAATGATGCAATTTTTGATGCTTCGGCATTTCCACGCGTCAGAATGGCGATGTCGGAATATTGGTAATGGTCTTTTTTTAACCGGTGGATTAACGATAAAATTCTACCCATATTCAACCCTTGCACATTACTAGTATCGTCCTCGTTTTTTTTATCCTCCTTTGATGTAAGAAAAAAAGAGATTTCAATTCCACCTCCGGTATTGTCAGCATTGTATTGCTGATTTAAATTACCGTATAATTGAGCATGACGTTCGTCTGTTAAAAAACGAGCTGCATTTTGAAAAAAATCGTTGTTAAATTGTACAACTTCTGCTTTAGAACGATAATTTACATTTAAATTTATCTGCTGAAAATTTCGTTCGAACGTAGCATTTATAGTAGGAGTTTCCTCATTTTTAATACCCGGTTGTTCTATAATTTCAGGGAATTGAATGATTTGCTCCACTTCACCACCTCGCCATCGATAAATGGATTGCTTGGCATCTCCTACCACCATGTTAAAATAACTGTTAGCCAATGAATTATCTACCAAAGGAATGAGATTAAACCACTGAATAATGGAAGTATCTTGAAATTCATCAATAAGGTAATGGTGGTATTTTTCTCCCAAACGCTCGTAGATAAATGGGATAGACTCATTGGCAATGACATTGGCAATTTTTTTATTAAAATCTGAAAAACTTAATACATTGTTCTCTTGTTTAATTTCTTCTATGGACTTTTCAATCTCGTTGATTACTGCTAATGCGTAAATGTTTTTTAATATCTCAACTGCTACTACATAGTTAGAGTAATGTTCGCTTTTGTAATCAATAAGCTGTTTTATAATTTCCGTTAATTGCGGTTTTATACGGTCAATCTTTTGTTTAATTTCATCCGACTTAGCTTTGGAGTACCAATCACTCAAACCATGAAATTGATTACTGATGCGAGTTCCTAAATCTTCAAAATTATTTTTAAGTTGTTTATTAAAAAAACTTGGAATATCACCGTAACTAAAATCTTTGTGTTCTAGCTGCTCATTTTTAATAGTAGCTAATGCCTTATTGGCTAATTGATGCATGTGGTTTTCAAACTTTTTTTGAACCCCCAAAAATTCGTTTCGAGCTTGATAAAATTGATCAATGGTTAATTCGCTCAATTTGTTGGCAAAATAAGCTCCGTTTTCTTTTAGTAAATTTTTAGCGAACACCAACAAATCTCTTTCAATGTTCCAACTGCTTTCTTCACTTACCTTATGAGCGGTAAAATCGAGCATCAAACGTGTTATTTTTTCCTCAGTTCCAACTTTAGATATGAGCAAATCAACTGCTTTGGCAATTACTTCGTTTTCTTTTAATTCAATATCAAAATTGATGGGTAAATGTAAGTCATGAGCAAAAGTTCTGATAATTTTATGGGTAAATTTATCTATAGTACTAATACTTAAATCATTGTAATGATGTAAGATGTGGTGCAGCACCAATTTACTTCTTTGAATTAAGGTTTTTTGGTCAATTCCCAAACCACCATTTTCTTTTGATGCCAATAATTCTTGCATTAAAAACCATGAAGTAGTTCCTTTGTGGGCTTTGTTTTCTGAGAATTCGTGCAGGGCTTTCAACACCCTTTCTTTCATTTCGGCAGCAGCTTTATTAGTAAAAGTAATGGCTAAAATATGTTTGTAATAACTAGGAAAACTTTGTTGTGTATCTAAAATCCTTAGCAAATATTCCTTTACCAAGGTAAATGTTTTTCCTGAACCCGCAGAAGAATTATATAATACAAGATTTTTGTTCATTTAGTATCGTTTAGCAAGAAAGAATTTCAGCTAATTCCAATAAATCTTTATTTATTTTTTGATGGTGTTTAATGGCTTTTTCAAAAGAGGTATATATTACTTTTTTATCGACAATTCCTATCATAACATTGGTTTTTTGCTGCATCAAAGCATTAACGGCAGCATTTCCCATTTGGCTTGCCAAAACTCTATCAAGAGCTGAAGGTGCACCACCACGCTGAATATGTCCCAAAATAGTTACCCTAGTATCTAGTTCGGGATGGAGTTGTTGAACACGCTTAGCTACATCATTAGCTCCTCCTGCATCATCGCCTTCTGCTACCACTACTATCATACTTGATTTTCTGCCATGTCTATCGCTATTCAATTTCTCCATCAATTTATTGATGTAAGTAGGTGTTTCAGGCACTAATATAGCTTCTGCTCCAACCCCTATACCGCTTCTAAGAGCAATAAATCCGGCATCTCTCCCCATTACTTCTACTATAAACAACCTATTGTGTGAACTGGCAGTGTCTCTTATTTTATCAACTGCTTCTATTACTGTATTTAAAGCAGTATCGTAGCCAATAGTATAATCTGTTCCGTACAAATCGTTATCAATGGTACCCGGTATTCCCACAAAAGGCACATCAAATTCTTTATTAAAAATGGCTGCCCCTGTAAATGTTCCATCTCCACCAATAGCAACAATGCCATCTAGCCCAAACTTTTGAATGGTGGCATACGCTTTTTTTCTATACTCATATTCGTGAAACTCCTTGCACCTAGCACTTTTCAGCATGGTTCCCCCACGCTGTATAATGTTCTTAACATCTCTCGCTCCTAAAGCTTCAACATTTCCTGCTATTAAACCTTTGTATCCTTCGTAAATTCCATAAGCCTGAATGTTGTGATAAGCACAAGTTCTTACCACAGCTCTTATTGCTGCATTCATGCCCGGAGCATCACCTCCTGAAGTAAAAACACCTATTTTTTGCATGGTTTATTTTTTAGTTGGATAGTTTGGATAATTCTTGCAAACGCTGATGACGCTCTACAGAAAAATCGCTATCGTTTTTTATAATGTAATTTATGACTTCTAAAGTACTATTTCTTAAGGAAACATCATTGGGTGTTAATAAGAATTTTTGAAATAGTAATTCTTCGAGCAGTTTAAACTTGGTTAAATCGAAATCATGTTCCGTTTTAAGTGTGTCAATTAATTTTTCTTCAGGGCTTTCTAAAATGGTTTTTAAATTAATTTTTAGAAAATCATTGGCAAAATCATTAAGTATTTCTTGGATTTTATCGGGTTCGTTGTTTTTTTTAAAAAAGAGAACTTTAGCTAACATTTTAGCCATTTCATCAAAATATCGTTGAATGTAATCCTTTCTAATCATTTACAGCATTTTCTGTTTTTATTCGTTTTATTTATACTCACATTTTTAATTGAATAAATACCACTTAAACTATTCAATCCTTATTTATCAATTTTTATGATAATTGTTGATTGGGCAAAATTTTCTAATTCCAATAATTTTAATCTAATTTTTTCGTTCCACTCTTTTTGTTTTTTTTGATTACCTGACAAACCTGTTTCTTTATCGTATTCCTCTTGCATTAAATTTAAATCCGTTTGAATCAAATTATGAAACTCTTGAACTTTTAAATTAGCTTCTTTAATTGATTTAAAATGTGATTCAATAATCTGCTTTCTCAACAATCTAGCGTGAACCTCTCGGATATCAGAATGAAGCTGTTCATGTTCTAAGACTGAAAGTAAATTAGTAGTTGTCCATGATAATTTTTTATCAAAAACATTTAATACTTTAACTTCAATATTAATAAAATTTAATTGTTTAAAATAAATATATACACCACCTACGTTAGACGCGATTCTTCCATTAGTTGGTTCGGGAGTTCCTTTGAAGTCATCCCATGTTAATTTTCTTTCTTTATTCCAATAAATAATATTTTCATCAATTTGTGAAAACCCTTCTAATCCAATAAAAAATAATGGAAAGATTAAACTTATGATTATATTTATTATCATTTTTGACTCATTCGGTTTTTTCTGTTTTATATGTCTTTTTTGTACCTTGGTACATTTCATATTGAACAAATTTACATTCCAAACTTCCGTTAAACAATTTTAATTTTTTAGATGGTCTTAGTCCAACATTTTTAAGGGCTTCTATGTTGGAGCTTATTATCCATGCCGACCAACCACTAAATTTTTGTTTTAGCGTATCTCCAAAGTCGGTGTAAAGTGTTTCAATTCCATCGCCAATTCTTTCTCCATAAGGTGGATTAGAAATAATAATGCCTTTTTGAAAAGGTGGTGTAAAATCTTTAAAATCAGCTATTTTTAAAGTTATTTTATCCAATAAATCGGCTGCTTTTAAATTAGCCCTGCACATCCCTAATACCCTTCCTGAGTTATCTACTCCGTAAATTGAAACTTCATTTTCTAAGCGTTGAGCAATGGCTTGTTCTTTTAATTGTTGAAAC